>DASUDM010000264.1:0-4146 GCA_036275575.1 Sphingorhabdus sp.
TTTGTACCGACTTCAAAAGCGTCGATCAGTTCGCCTTCGAACGTCAAAGGAATGGGGGGGAACAAGTTAGGATCATAAGGCGGATTGAAGCCACCGGGTTTATAACCCCGCGTGTAACTTGCATAAACCAGTGTATCGTCCGTGAAGGACACATCAGGTTTCCAGTCAACAACAACGCGTCCCGTTATTTCGTCGAACGTGCCAGATTGTATGGCAAATTCCTGTTGTCCTGGTTTCGAACTGTCGCCGTCGAAGTTTGCCAGTATCGAATTAACGTCGGTCGTTCCATAAGGGACGAGTACGTTTAGGAACGGCTGGCGAGCCCGAATATATTTTTTGTCATTCGAGTATCTCAGGCCACCCGTCACCTTCAAATTGTCAGCCAAGTCAAAATAGACCTCACCGAACAAACCGTAGGTTTTCAAATGGGCTTTGTCCGTATTGCTGTGAAAGAATGGCGGGGCCAAAGCGTAGTTCAGCGATGGAAGGCCGGCACCCAGCGCTGTGGCGACACCGAGGAACGTTGACATGTAGTCGAAGCCAGAGGCCATGACCGCATAATCAATATTTCGCCCTGTGCTCTCAAGATACAGACCGCCCAACAGGAAGTTGAAAGGACCATCAAAATCAGATGCCAGACGTCCTTCAATCGACCATTGTTTGTTCTTGCCCCCGGAATAATCGAACTCGGTCGTATTATCTGCGCACGATTGCACTCGTCCGCCGATCGAGCCTGCATGCAACGGGTCAAACGCTGAAGCGCAAAGCTGGTTTCCTCGGAATGCACCTGACCTCAATATTGCTTGCGCAATGGGGTTTCCGCCAGCACCGGCGGCCCGCAATGCAACTAGGCCAGGATTATTGGCGAGGCTGCGCGTCGTTGTCAGGTTATAGTCAAGGCTGGATGAATATTCGTTCTCAGAATAGCCACCGGTCAATGTGGCCGTCAGGTCTCCGAAGCTCTGCTCCAGTTCTGCACTGATCGTCAACTGGTCGGATTTCCAGAAGGGCTCGAAGTCAACTGCGACTCGCCGAACATTGGTCGGATTGATCGCCGTATCGTAGGAGTGTCCATCGTCTCCGTAAACACTGCCCAGTCCGAAAGCCGCCAAGGGACCAAATCCTGCGATCGTCAGGAACTCACGGCTTCCCAATGTCCCGACAGCCGTAGAGTCGCCATTGATGACCTGAAAGGCTTCCTGGTCGGGGCGGCAACCGAGAATGGCAGTGACATCCGTAGCGCAAAGCTGTTTCTGGCCACGTGAGCGGTTGCTGTCTTCCTTAAAATACTGGGCCGTTACGGTGAATTTCGTTGAATCGCTGGGTTCCAGCTTGAAGGAACCGCGAACGGAATAATAATCTCGGCCGTCAATGTCATTTCCGGTGTTGAGATTCTTCGTATACCCGTCGCGTTTCAGGTACATGCCAGCCAGCCTGACAGCGGCGATATCGCCGATCGGCACATTGACCATGCCCTTGGCCTGTATCGTGTTATATTTTCCGTAGGAGGCTTCGCCAGCGGCCCCAAATGCGTTCAGATCCGGCTTGGCCGTGATGATGTTGAAAACGCCCGCTGTCGCGTTGCGTCCGAATAGCGTTCCTTGCGGTCCACGCAAAACTTCGAGGCGCTCCAGATCGTAAAACTCGGAATCGAAGATGCGACTGCCGATCAGCGGCATGTCGTTGAAATGGATTGCAACCCCCGCATCGCCGGAGGCCGCAACTACTGGCGAACCAATGCCGCGGATTGTGATATTGGTGCCCGAGAAGTTGCCGTATGTGATCGACGTGCTCGGCAGTGCAAGTTGCAATTCTTGCGGATTGTCGATCTGCTGTCGCTCCAGCGCTTCGGTTGTAAATGCCGATACCGCGATTGGCACATCCTGCAGGCTCTGCGCCTGGCGCTGCGCGGTGACAACGATGTCGTCATTATAGCCGGCGTCTTCATCGGCTTGTGGTGCATCTTGTGCAAAAGCTGGCATTGCCATCGAAACAGCAAGCGCAGTCGCACTGATAAGATGTAGCTTACGCATGGTTCTCTCCCTCCATTAATTGCTACGAGATAGTGATGTAATGAAATCTAATTACGTCTTCGAAGGTCTCCTCAAACCTTTGGCGAAGTGCAGTGTTAAGTGCGCAATTAACGCAGTCAAGCCTTTCCTGCATAGGAATGCAGAGTTTTCCGACGAGTGTCGCACGAATGTCGCTTGCCGTAAGGGCGGCTTTGGCCTAAGCGGCAGGCATGTTCAGGCCGCTCCGGTAAGGGGCGGCCCTATTTATTGGAGAATCAGACATGGCCCAGAACGGACTAGTTCCCCTGATGCCGCACGCGACCGCCGCATGGCTGGTCGACAACACCGCGCTCAGCTTTCAGCAGATCGCCGAATTTTGCGGTCTGCATATTCTCGAAGTGCAGGCGATGGCCGATGATATGACCGGCACCAAATATACCGGCCGCGATCCGGTTCGCGCTGGCGAACTTTCGATGGAGGAAATCGAGAAAGGCCAAGCCGATCCTGATTATTCGCTCAAGATCAGCAAGGGGCCGGAACAGGTGCGCCGCACCAAGGGGCCGCGTTACACCCCGGTATCGAAGCGTCAGGACAAGCCCGATGGTATCGCCTGGCTGCTGCGCAACCATCCCGAAATTTCGGACGGTGCGATTTGCAAGCTGATCGGCACCACGCGCAACACCATCCAGGCGATCCGTGAACGCAGCCACTGGAACATAAGCGAAATCCAGCCAAAGGATCCGGTAACACTCGGCCTTTGCTCGCAACGTGAGCTCGACTCGATCGTCGCACGCGCAGCCAAGAAAGCCGGCCTTGAAGACAAGGCTGCCGATGACACCCGCTTTGCCGGCGATAAGGAAGCATTGCTCGAGCAGCTTCGCAACGAACGCGACGAAGCCAAGCGGGCTGCAGAAGAAGCGCTGCATGGCGAGGAAGAAGCGCCTGCCGAACTGACCGCGGAAACGCTGTTCAAGAAATCGGGCGAATAATCTCGACGACCTTCCCTAACGTCACCATTGCGATATGGTGACGTATGGGGCAGGCAGTCAGGAATGACTGCCGAAACACTCCCAGCCTATGATATGTCGCTCGCCGATCACGGGTTCGAGCCGATCGAGATCAAGGGCCTGACCTATCCGCTGGGCGAACATGTTCCCGGCTATGGCGAAATCTATCCGCTGGCGCCCGATATGGGCTGGACGCGGATGCCCGTCCCTGGAAACTTGAACCACATCAATATCTGGCTGCTCGACGACCGAGACGAGCAGGGCGACGGCTTTGCCATTGCCGATACCGGCCTGTTCATGCCGGTTGTTATCGAGGAATGGAAAAAGCTGCTCGAAGGTGCGCTTGGCCACCGGCGCATGACGCGCATTTTTGTGACGCATTTCCACCCTGATCATGTTGGCTGCGCGGGCTGGCTCGCCAATCGCTGCAAGGTGCAACTGTGGATGAACCGCACCGAATGGCTGATGGCGCGGATGCTGACCGCAGACCAGCGTGACGAGCCGCCGAAGGAGATTCTCGAGCGACGTCGTTTCCAAGGCTATAATGAGCAGCAGGTCGAAGACATGCGCAAGCGTGGCTTTGGCGGGTTTGCCCGTGCCGTATCACAATTGCCAACCGGTCATCGTCGGCTGGAGGATGGCCAGCATGTCCGCATCGGCGGGCGGGTTTGGGAAGCAATGACGGGCGGCGGGCATACGCCCGAGCATACCTGCCTTGTCGATCACCATAATGGCGTGATTATTGCCGGCGACCAGATCTTGCCGCGCATCACGAGCAATGTTTCGATCATGGACAGCGAGCCGGATGCCGACCCCTTGGGTGAATGGCTCGATTCGATTGCCAAGTTCAGGCGCAAGCTGCCCGGCGACATGCTCGTGCTTCCGGCGCATGGTTCACCTTTCAGGGGTGTCCATGTCCGGCTCGACAAGCTTGCCGAGGGGCATCACGACCGGCTCGACAAGCTGGAGGTTGCTTTGCGTGAAAAGCCTATGCGCGCGGTTGATACTTTTGCGCTGCTTTTCGACCGACCGATTGATGAACATGTATTCGGACTAGCGACGGGGGAATCGCACGCTCACCTTGTACATCTGGTGGCAACAGGCCGTGCAAAGGTGGAGACAATTGA
>DASUDM010000265.1:0-2228 GCA_036275575.1 Sphingorhabdus sp.
TGCGATGAATGCTGAAGAGGCCTTTGTCGGCACGGTCGAACCGGAAGGTGCCGACAAGCTGGATGAGGGCCGCCTGACCGAATGGATGCAGGCCAATGTGGAGGGTTTTAAGGGCCCTCTGCATCTGACAAAGTTCAAGGGCGGGCAATCGAACCCGACCTACAAAATCGAAGCGGAGTCGGGTAATTATGTACTCCGGCGCAAGCCGTTCGGTCCCTTGCTGCCTTCGGCGCATGCGGTCGATCGCGAATATAAGGTGCAGGCTGGCATGTATAAGGCCGGGTTCCCGGTCGCGCGCCAATATGGCCTATGCACCGATGACAGCGTGATTGGCAGCTGGTTCTATGTGATGGGCATGGTCGATGGCCGCACCATCTGGAATGGCGCGATGCCGGGAAGCACGCCTGAGGAACGGCGCGCGGTCTATTTCGAGATGTTCGATGTGTTGGCCAAACTGCACAACACCGACATTGAGGCGGCAGGGCTTACCGATTTTGGCAAGCCCGGCAACTATTTCGGCCGCCAGGTCGATCGTTGGACGAAGCAATATCGCCTGTCGGAAACCGAAACCATGCCCGGCATGGAAAAGCTGATCGAATGGCTGCCAGCGACATTGCCGGAGCAGACCCGCACCAGCGTGGTGCATGGCGATTTCCGCATCGACAATGCCATTTTTGATCGGGGCAGCCCGAAATGCCTCGCGGTGCTTGATTGGGAATTGTCGACCATTGGCGATCCGCTCGCGGATTTCTCCTATGTCGCGATGGCGTGGGTGACCGAAAATGGCGGTCGTTCAGGCGTCAAGGATCTCGACCGTAAGGAATTGGGCATCCCCGAGCTTGAAGAAGTCGTTGAGCGCTATTGCGCGGCGACGGGTCGCGACAGCATTCCAGATCTCAACTGGTATCTCGCTTACAACTTCTTCCGTCTTGCGGGCATCATGCAGGGCATCAAGAAGCGTGTGATCGATGGCACGGCCAGCTCTGCGCATGCGAAAGCGATGTCGGACCGGGTCACCCCGCTGGTCGACAAGGCATTGGAATTTGCCGTGAAAGCCGGGGCTTAAACATGGCGTCGCCCCGGCTAAAGCCGGGGCCGCTAAAAGTTTTCGCTGCGCGCTTTGGGTAAGCCTATTGCAGTACCTGCTTGCGCAGGGACGACGTTTTTGGAGGAGATCATATGTCCCTTTTCGACATGAGCGGGCAGGTTGCCCTCATCACCGGGTCATCGCGCGGCATCGGCAAGGCGATTGCCGAAGAAATGGCCGAGCATGGCGCCAAGGTCGTCATTTCGAGCCGCAAGCAGGATGCCTGCGAGGCGGTGGCTTCTGAAATCAATGCCAAATATGGCGCGGGTACGGCGATTGCCGTCGCGGCCAATATTTCGTCGAAGGATGATCTGCAGCATCTGGTCGACGAAACTCGCAAGGCTTTTGGCAAGATCACCGCGCTGGTCTGCAACGCGGCTTCCAATCCCTATTATGGCCCCAGCGCCGGGATTAGCGATGATCAGTTCCGCAAGATCATGGACAACAACATATTGTCGAACCATTGGCTGATCCACATGGTCGCGCCCGAAATGCTGGAGCGTGGCGGTGGTTCTATCACCATCGTTTCGTCAGTGGGCGGGCTCAAGGCGTCGACCGTCATCGGAGCCTATTGCATCTCCAAGGCGGCTGACATGCAGATGGCGCGCAACCTTGCCGATGAGTTCGGGCCAAAGGGCGTGCGCGTCAACTGCATCGCACCAGGTCTGATCAAGACCGACTTTGCCCGCGCGCTTTGGGAAAATCCCGATACGCTGGAAATATCGACCCGTCGTTCCTCGCTGCGCCGCATTGGCGAGCCGCATGAAATCGCCGGGGCAGCGGTATTCCTTGCCAGCAAGGCAGGCGGCTTTACCACAGGCCAGACGATCGTGATTGACGGTGGCAACACTATTTCAGGAGGATGAGCATGGGCGCACTCGAAGGCAAAGTCGCAATCATAACAGGCGCTGGTTCGGGCATTGGTCGCGCCTCGGCCAAGCGCTTCGCCGCGGAGGGCGCGAAGCTGGTTATCGGTGACAAGACCGAGGCAGTATTCGAAACTGCGAAGATGGTCGAGGAAGCTGGCGGTACCGTAACCGCATTGCAGATTGACGCAGGTGTCGAGGCCGATGTCGCGAAACTCGTTGAAACTGCAAAATCCAACTATGGCGGCGTGGATGTTGCTTTTGCCAATGCGGGC
>DASUDM010000266.1:0-2006 GCA_036275575.1 Sphingorhabdus sp.
GGCGTAGAAGGCAGCGAAAAAGATTCCGAATGCCGGATAAGCGGCAAAATCGCGCCACCCTGCTGCAAGCGCTGATCGAAGGTCTGCGAATGTAAGATTGTTGGCGACCGCATAGGGCGCAATGGGGGTTTGGCCGATGCCAGCCATGATGCTCTCTCCCTGTCCATCTTCCCCATGGGCAGGATGCAACGATTCGCGCCTTGTATCAAGCGCTGAACATCAGGGCAGTAATAGAGTCGGGCGGGCCGCTCAGGCCGCGCCTGTTTCTTTCGGTGTGTCGGGATCGAGACCCCATTCGCTCCAGCTGCCGTCGTACAGGGCAACATCTTTCTTGCCTGTCAGGCGGGCGCCGAACAGTACCACTGCAGCGGTCATGCCCGATCCGCATGTGGTGATCATCTGCTTTTCCAGATCAACACCTGCCTCAGCGAACGCGGCCTCAAGTGCAGCGCCGTGTTTCCAAGTGCCATCGGCGTTGAACAGGTTCGAATAAGGGAGGTTGCGGCTACCCGGGATATGGCCTGACGCCATATCGGGGCGGGGTTCTTTTTCCTCGCCGGTAAAGCGACCAGCGCCGCGCGCATCAACGACAACCGCATCCTTGCTGTGCAGGTTTGCCAGCATGTCGGCCTTGGTCTTGACGCCGCTTTCATCTTTCCAGACGGTGAAATGGCGATGGCGCAGCGCGGGTTTGCCGGTTTCGAGCGCGCGCCCTTCGGACTTCCACTTGGCGAGACCGCCATCGAGAATGGCGACATCATGCGCGCCGAACAGCGTCAGCATCCACCAGGCACGGGTCGCGGATTTGAACGGGCTGTCGTCATAGACAACGATGCGGCTGCCATCGCCTAGGCCCAGCGACTGCATGCGGCTGGCAAATTTTTCGGGCGGGGGCAGCATGTTGGGAAGGCTGGAATTGCTGTCAGCGATTTCGGCGAGGTCCATGAACACAGCGCCCGGAATATGGCCGCCTTCATACTCTGCAGCGGCGTTGCGGCCAGCATCGGGCATATGCCAGGTTGCATCCACGATCCTTAGATCAGACGCGCCAAGTTCTTTCGCCAGCCACTCGGTGCTAACCAACAGTTCCATTTTGCCCGTACCTTTTCGTCCGATTTTGCCCGCTTGTAGCGATTCTTGTGCAGTGCACGATATGCCGCTTTTGGCGGCTAGTCGAGCGCTAAGAGGCGGATTTCATGCAAAGACTGGACGTGCGCAAACCCCGGCAAATCTTTTCGGGCCGCGGTCGGTTGCCAGCGGCTTCATCCGCGAGCGTTCGTCTGCACCGGCACGTCCAATCAAATGGGACAGGCGCAGCTCACATTTTTGTCCTTCCGATTGTCCTGAAACATGGATCAATATGATCGGGGCAACAAATTCCCGCTCGCTCCACCGGAAGGTGGGCAATTCGGCGCGGGGCAGGCGGATTTCGATTACGACATCCATCGTTTCGCCGATTTGCAGGCCTCCCAAAGGCTCAATCGAACCTGCTGGCTTCGCCGCGTAAAAGGCTTCAATAGTTTCAGCCTGCCCTTCCTGCGCCGATATCATATGCGATCGCAGGATGAGGCCGTCGATCGGTAGCGTGCCTTTGTTCGATATTTTCAGGCGACCGGTTATCGCCAGGCTTGCGATGCTCAACTGTGCGAATTCGGGGCTGAACTCGCCATTCATAACTGGGGCCAAGACGTCGGACGCCAAAGTCGTCTGTTTTGGCTGGGCCAACCGCACTTGCGGTGATGGCTGATGAATGTCATGCGCTTGCCCGGGTTCGGCAGTGCGCTTGCGGCGCCGGAAATAGGTGAATGCCAAGCCGATCAGAGCCAGCGATACGGCCGCTATAAGGAACACATGCCAGCTAACCCCGTTGCTACTTATCGAGGGTACAGATGCACGCGCGGGAGGCTGAACCGGCTCCGGTGCGGAAACAGCGCCCGGGGTCGGTGCTATTATGCCGTCAGCTGAAAATCCGGGTTGTGCGGCATTCGCTTCTGACGGAGGTGGAG
>DASUDM010000267.1:0-5619 GCA_036275575.1 Sphingorhabdus sp.
ACGCACTGCTCACCCAATGCATCGCGGCCATAGCCGGTCAGCACATGGAACAGGTCGTGCGTATCGCGCTGGCGGTTGCCATAGCGTTCGAGGAGGTCGTCGAACTTTTCGGTCTTGTCGGCAAATTTCTCATACTCATCGACAAGGCCCTGCGCAGTCAGACCTTCCTTCTCCATGAAGTCGCAATAGGCATGGGCAACGGTGCCCATCGGCAATTTGCGCAAGGATTTGTGATTGTCGAGGATTTCTACGAGGTTCTGCGGCTCAGCAAGCAGCGACTTGCCCATGCTGCTGCTCCAAAATTCACGGGCGCGCTTGGTGAAGCTGTTTCCCGAAAGCGCGCGGATGATGTGGAACACCTGTTCGGTATCTTCCTTGTCGGCAATCAGCTTGCGGAAATGGTGCAGCGCCTTGAGCGGGCGGAAACCCGAATCGGTGCGCGCGGGGTGGGAGAAGGGAATTGCCTGATCCATGAAGACTTTACCTTTTCGATCCAAGTTCCGGATATCTTACCGACAAGAGTGTAAATAGCAAGTTAGCAAGTCATTATCAATAGCGGCTGGACGATATCTCGAAACAACTGTATTGATGGGATAATACAGGGGGATGATCTGATGCCCAATCAAACGCTTGCCGACCGTCACATCACACTCGACGCGCTGCGCGGCTTTGCCGTGATGGGCATTTTGGCGATGAACATCATCGCCTTTTCGATGCCCGAATGGGCCTATGTCACCCCTGCAGCCTATGGTGGAGAGACGCTGGCAGACAAGATCACCTGGTTCCTTGGCGTGATCTTTGTCGATGGCAAGATGCGCGGCCTGTTCTCGCTACTATTCGGCGCGAGCATGATGCTAATTATAGACCGCGCCGATGCCAAAGGCGAAAATGCGGGCCGGGTGCACTATGCCCGCATGTTCTGGCTCGCGCTATTCGGCCTCTCGCACTATTTCTTTTTATGGTTTGGCGACATCCTGTTTCTCTATGCCGCCATCGGCAGCGTCGCCTTCCTGTTTCGCAACTGGTCGTCAGAGCGCCTCATCAAATGGGCGCTGATCATCTTTATCGTCGGACTGCTTTTCTGGGCGATGCAGTTTGTCGGCCTGCAGGTGCTGCAATTCTTCGCTACGCAACCGGGTGCCGACCCGGCATTGGTGAAGCAATATCAGGAAGTGATCAACAGCCCCGATTTCGCCTTCAACACCAGCGAAGAACTCGCGCTGCACCGCGGCGGCTATGCCGGGATTGTCGCTGCCAAACTGGCCGAGTGGTACGAGCCTTTCGCGTTCATATTGCAAGGCTTTTACGAGACGCTTCCGCTCATGATGCTGGGCATGGCGCTCCAGAAAAACGGCTTCCTGCTCGGTATGTGGGAAACCGCCGCCTACCGGCACTGGATCAACCGATTGCTGTTGCCGGGGCTATTTCTCAGCGCACTGGTTGCAACCTGGGTCGCAGCAAGCGGCTTTGATGTGATTACGGCGCTCGCTGGCTTTATGACCTGGTCGGCGATACCCCGCATGATGTTGACCATCGCTTACGCGGCGGTTCTGATTCTTGTGGTACGCAAATTGGCCGGATCAGCCCTGCTTGATCGCGTTGTCGCCGCAGGTCGTGCGGCTTTCACCAACTATCTCGGCACAAGCATCGTCATGACAAGCATTTTCTATGGCTATGGTCTGGGCCTTTACGGGCAGGTGAGCAGGCTTGGTCTGTGGGCCTTTGTGCTTGGTGCTTGGGCGGTGATGCTGCTCTGGTCTAAGCCCTGGCTGGAGCGTTATCAATATGGTCCGCTTGAATGGCTTTGGCGCAGCCTGGCCCGGGGCAGTGTGCAGCCATTCAAAAAATGATGGGAACTGCATAACTGCTATTGCAACCTATTCGCATTAACGATACATGCGAATCCATGATCGTATGTGTTTGCAATGCCATTCGTGAAAAAGATCTGCGCGCTGCCGTGCGTTGCGGAAGCGAAAAGCCGGCTGACGTTTATGCCCGGCTCGGCCGCAAACCGAAATGCGGGCAATGCCTCTCTTTCGCGCGTGATCTGATCAGCGTGAAGCCTGCAAGCGCTTAGCAATAGCTGTAGCTTAACCAAGTGTAACAGGGCTGATTACAGGGCTTTTCCTGCTTCCCGAACCCGCGTCTTCAGCCTATTCTGTTGGCATCAAACATCAGGAGCATTGCCATGAAGGGCGACAGCAAAGTCATCGAGTTTCTCAACGAAGCGCTCAAAAACGAACTGACGGCGATCAACCAATATTGGCTCCACTACCGGATGCTCGACAATCTGGGTGTTTCCAAACTGGCTGAGTATGAGCGGCACGAATCGATCGATGAGATGAAGCACGCAGACAAATTGGCGGAACGGATCTTTTTCCTCGATGGCCTGCCCAATTTCCAGATGCTTGGTCGGTTGCGCGTGGGCGAGTCGGTCGAGGAAATTCTCAAGGCCGATCTTGAGCTCGAATATGATGCCCTGCCGTTACTCAAGGATGCAATCGCGCATTGCGAAAGCGTGCGCGACTATGTCAGCCGTGATCTGTTCGCCGAGATCCTCGAAAGCGAAGAAGAGCATGTCGATTTTCTCGAAACACAGTTCGATCTGATCAAGCAGATGGGCATCCAGAATTATGTCCAGATGCAGTCGGAAGCTGCGGAAAGCTGAGGCCTTTAGGGCTTAGAGACGCCCGAACTGGGTTTGCCCGAAAGTACGAGCGCCAAACTGGCCGCGGCGCTCGACCAACGGGCTGGCTTCGGCTTCGAGCGCTGTCAATGTGGCTTCGAAAAGCGGGCGCAGCTGGACGACTTTCTCGACCAGTTCTTCCGGCCCTTGGCGGATTTCGACATAATGACGCGCGGCGACTTCAATCTCTTCGGCCAGTGCCGCCAGCCGCTCTGCCCCAAATTGCCAGCTTTCGCCTTTCAGCGTGTGTGACGGCAGCACCAACTTGGCCGAATCGCGTTCGCGCATCGCCTGTTCGATTGCGGCGACCGATTTGATCCCGTCTTCGCGGAAGTAACCGAGCACACGGACAAAGGCCTCGCCGAGCACGGTCCGTGTCTCGCCAAAGGTGGCCCAGTTTACGATGTCCTCCGCCGAATAGCTCATCGACGTTCACGCTCCATTTGGTTCAAAAATCCATCTTCAACCCTAATGGAAACAGGTAAACAAGCTGTTGACGCTGAAGCATCATTCTTCAGCGCAGCACAATGTTGCGAGGGTGCTTAGCCCTTGTCCGCGAACGGGTTTTTGGAAGAGCGGAAGTTCATCCGCACAGGCACTGCGCCAAAGCCAAGGTCGCGGCGGATGCCATTGAGAAGATAGCGGCGATAACTGTCGGGCAATTGGTCGACCCTGTTGCCGAATACGATGAAGGTAGGCGGACGGTTACGCGCCTGCGTCACATAACGCAGCTTGATTCGCCTGCCGCCAGGGGCCGGCGGCGGATTGGCGGCCACCGCTTCTTCGAACCAACGATTGAGCTGACCCGTTGAAACACGCCGGTTCCAGCTTTCGCGCGCCTCGAATGCGGCCTTTAGCATCTGGTCCAGCCCCTTGCCGGTTGCAGCAGACACCGCAAGCACGGGCACGCCTTTCAGCTGCGACAGGCCCTCGTCGAGCGCTGCCTTGATGCCATTGAACAGGCTCGATGCATTTTCGGCGACATCCCATTTGTTGATCGCAATGATCAGCGCGCGCCCTTCTTCGATAACATGATCGGCAATCTTGAGATCCTGATGCTCCAATCCCTTGGTCGCATCGAGCAGCAGGACAACCACTTCGGCAAAGTCGATCGCCCGCCGCGTATCGGCGACGGAGAGCTTTTCGAGCTTTTCCTGCACCCGCGCGCGTTTGCGCATCCCTGCCGTGTCGATCAGCTTGATGCGCCGGTCTGCAAGTTCCGGATCGCTGGGGTTGGGGTCGTGCCAGACCCAATCGATGGCAATGCTATCGCGTGTAATTCCGGCTTCGGGCCCGGTCACCAGCCGGTTTTCGCCCAGCAGTTTGTTGATCAGTGTCGATTTGCCGGCATTGGGCCTTCCGACGATGGCAAGCTGCAATGGTGCGTCAGGCGCCTCGACATCATAGCTTTCTTCTTCAAAGCCATCGACATAGGGCATCAACGCTTCGAACAGGTCGGCCATGCCCTGGCCATGCTCTGCGCTGATCGCGACACCTTCGCCAAGGCCCAGCGAGAAGGCATCGTAAATCGTGTCTTCGGCCTGCTTGCCTTCGACCTTGTTGATCACAAGAATGACGGGTTTGTCGCTGCTGCGAAGCCAGCGGGCGATTTCCTCATCGAGCGGGGTGACGCCAGCCCGGCCGTCGATGACGAACAGGGCGACGGCCGCGCCGGCCAATGCCGCTTCGGTCTGCTGGCGCATACGACCGGGCAGCGTGGCTGCATCCTCATCTTCATAACCTGCGGTATCGACGATACGGAATTTGAGGTCGAACAGCTTGGCATCGCCCTCACGCCGGTCGCGCGTTACACCGGGCTGGTCATCGACCAGCGCGATCTTCTTGCCGACAAGGCGGTTGAAGAGCGTGGATTTGCCGACATTCGGACGTCCAATAATCGCGACTGACGGCAACATGATTCAAACCTTTTCGATGCGCATGCGCGCGATCAACGGAACGCGGTGAGACGTCCGCTGTCGTCGAGGATGTAAAGCGTGTTGTTGGCGACAACAGGCGCAACCGAAACCGGAGCTTTGATGTCGACCAGCAGGCTCGCCGAACCTTCACCGGACGATACCGACCAGACCTGGCCTTCGCTGTTGGCAACAATCAGGCGTCCATTTGCCAGAACCGGACCGCGCCAGGTGATCACACCCTTTTTGTCTTCCTCATCGCGATAGCGCGGCAGTTTTGAAATCCAGCGGATCTTGCCGCTCGCGCGCTGCACGCAGAGCAGCTTCGCGTCGCTGGTCATCACGAATACCCACTCGCCCGAGACGACCGGGGTCGAAATGCCTGCAATGTTGATTTCCCAGATGCGCTGGCCAGTGACCAGTTCATAGGCTGCCATGCGCCCGCCCTGGCCCAATGCGAAAACGCGACCGCGATCGATAACCGGATCGGCGTCGATATCGGTCAGCGTCGAAACGCTGGTCGACATCGCGGTGCGCGACAATGTGTCGCTCCAGACACTACGGCCATTTTCATAGCGGTAAGCGGCGAGTTCGCCGGTCGAATAACCTGCGATCACGGTGCCTTGTGCAGCGGCAGGTGCAGCGACGCCGAAGATGCCCGAAGCGCCGACGGGGCCGGCTTCGTTCCATTGCGATTCGCCATCGCTCATCCGAACCGCGTAAATCTGGTTGTCCTGCGTCATCACATAGGCATTGCCGTTCGACAATGTCGGTGCGCCACGCAGCGGCCCTGCCGGGCGTTTGGTCCATTTGATTGCGCCATTGCTGGCATCAAGCGCGGCGACATCGCCGACGCCGTTGGTGGCGAAAACCGTGGTGCCATCGGTGCTGACACCGCCGCCGAAGCGGGAGGGTTTGCCATCCTTGTCAACGGCAAGCGCGGTCGCCCACAATTTCGTGCCGCTGGTTGCATCGAACGCGCTGACCATAGCGTCGGTATCGATGACATAAAGTTTGCCA
>DASUDM010000268.1:0-2776 GCA_036275575.1 Sphingorhabdus sp.
CAGCCTGATAACCGCTTGCCAAAGCAAGGCAACAGTCGCTGGGCGATGATTTGTGGAATAACACCCGCATCAGCATGCAGACTTGCGTCCCTGCCATGCTTGCCGCTAGGGCAGGGCTCTAAAGACAAGATAAGGCAAGCAATTCATGAGCGACAGCGACGTCCCCTTTACCGCCCGCGAGGCACTGCAATTCCATGCACAGGGACGTCCCGGCAAAATAGAGATCATTGCCTCCAAGCCGATGGCGACGCAACGTGACCTGAGCCTCGCTTATTCGCCGGGCGTTGCCGTCCCGGTGCAGGCGATCGCTGACGATCCGGCAACCGCTTACGATTATACTGCAAAGGGCAATCTGGTCGCGGTGATTTCAAATGGCACCGCCATCCTCGGCATGGGCAATCTCGGCGCGCTGGCATCGAAGCCGGTGATGGAAGGCAAGGCGGTGCTGTTCAAACGCTTCGCCGACGTCGACTCGATCGACATCGAAGTGAAGACCGAGGATGTCGATCGCTTCATCGATTGCGTCGAGCTGCTCGAACCCAGCTTTGGCGGCATCAATCTTGAGGACATCAAAGCACCCGAATGCTTCATTATCGAACAGACGCTTCGCGAGCGGATGAATATTCCGGTTTTCCATGACGACCAGCATGGCACCGCCATCATTTCCGCTGCCGGACTTATTAATGCCTGCCTGCTGACGGGCAGAAAGATCGAGGATGTTAAGGTCGTCTGCAACGGCGCTGGTGCGGCGGCGATCGCCTGCACCGAATTGATCAAGGCCATGGGTGTGCGCCACGACAATGTGATCATGTGCGATTCCAAGGGTGTGATTTACCAAGGTCGCACCGAAGGCATGGATCAGTGGAAATCGGCGCATGCCGTGCCCACCCAGTGCCGCACGCTTGCCGAAGCCATGAAAGGTGCCGACGTGTTCCTAGGCCTTTCGGTTGCCGGGGCGGTATCGAAGGACATGGTGAAATCGATGGCGGATCAGCCGATCATCTTTGCCATGGCCAACCCCGATCCCGAAATCATCCCGCCCGATGCGATGGAGGCACGGCCCGATGCGATTGTAGCGACCGGGCGGTCGGACTATCCGAACCAGGTCAATAACGTCCTCGGATTCCCCTTCATCTTCCGAGGTGCGCTCGATGTGCGGGCAACCACGATCAACGAAGAAATGAAGATTGCCGCGGCCAATGCTATTGCCGAACTGGCGCGCGAGACGGTGCATGAAGATGTCGCTGCAGCCTATGGAGGCGCAACGCAGAGCTTTGGCCGCGATTATATCATCCCTGCGCCATTCGACCCGCGCCTGATCGAGGTTGTATCCTCGGCTGTTGCCAAGGCAGCAATGGATACGGGCGTCGCCCAAAAACCGATTGCCGATATGGACGCCTATCGTGCCTCGCTGCGCGCGCGGCAAAACCCGACCACATCGGTCATGGCGCAGGTTTACACCGCTGCTCGCAACGCGCCCAAGCGCGTGATTTTTGCTGAAGCCGAAGAGGATGTTGTCCTCCGCGCGGCGGTGCAGTTCCGTCAGGATGGCTATGGCACTCCGGTGCTTGTGGGGCGTGATGCGACTGTGCTCGCCAAGCTGCAGGCGATGGGCGTTGCCAATCCCGAAAGCTATGAAATCCACAACAGCGTCTCCAGCCCGCTGGTTCCTGCGATGGTAGACCGGCTCTACACGCGCCTGCAACGCCGCGGCTATTTGC
Organism: Sphingorhabdus sp.; assembly: GCA_036275575.1. Classification (GTDB taxonomy): domain Bacteria; phylum Pseudomonadota; class Alphaproteobacteria; order Sphingomonadales; family Sphingomonadaceae; genus Sphingorhabdus_B. The sequence goes on from DASUDM010000268.1 coordinate 1,722, forward strand.
GCCGGGATATCCAGCGAATGGTCAACCGCGATCGCAATATCTTTGGTGCATTGATGCTGGCAATGGACCAGGGCGATGCGATGATCACCGGTATCACCCGCACGTTTGCGCAAACAATGCGCGAATTGCGGCGCGTGCTCGATCCGAAAAAGGGCGAGATACCTTTTGGCATCCACGTCCTTGTTGGCAAAACCCACACTGTTTTCATGGCGGACACCACAGTGAACGAGCGGCCGGGTTCGGAAGAGCTGGCCTATATCGCCGAACAGACGGCCCAGGTAGCCCGGCGTATGGGCCACACGCCGCGTGTGGCATTCCTCTCTTACTCGACCTTCGGCAATCCGGCGGGGAACTGGCTGGGCAATATCCGTGAGGTGGTTTCGATCCTCGACCAGCGCAAGGTTGCGTTCGAATATGAAGGCGAAATGGCACCCGACGTCGCGCTCAATCCCGCGCTGATGGCCAATTATCCATTCTGCCGATTGTCAGGCCCGGCTAATGTACTGGTCATGCCCGGGCTGCAATCGGCCAATCTGTCGGCAAAGTTGCTGCGCGAACTGGGCGGCGATCAGGTGATCGGGCCGATGCTGGTGGGCATGGAAAAGCCGGTGCAGATCGCAACCATGTCGTCGAGCGCATCGGAAATTGTTGCGCTGGCAGTGCTGGCCTCGGCCGGCGTCGCGCAATAATCGGGTTTAGGGGCGGCCGCCAGAGCTGCCCTGTCCTCCGCCCGCACCAGGTGCGCCGACTGCGCCAATGTTGCCGAACAGCTCTTCAAAGAAGCTGGTGTCGCGGCCAAGAGTCGGCGTTTTGTCGCCCTCAGGGCTCAGCTGTACAACATTTTCGAGGCCACGCTGGTTAACCGCGACGACATTGCCGGCATTATCAAACTGGATGTGCAGGATGGTTTGCGCGGTAGGGCGCGGGTTGCGGAAAGCCAGCTGCTTTGTATCGCGCGCGAAATAATACCAGTCATTGGGACTGAACTGGCCGACAAAGGTCGGGCGGCCGAGTGTGCCCTGCACCGAATCCTTGTTGTCGACCCCGGCCTGGAC
>DASUDM010000269.1:0-4348 GCA_036275575.1 Sphingorhabdus sp.
GGAGACAGTGGGCGTGGCGTCTTGCGCCATGACCGGCGTGGATGCCAGGGCAACGGCAAGAGCAACGGAGGATACGAACTTTCTCATTTGGAATGGCTCCCCAGATATGACTTTCTGGGGTCATCCCTGCGCCTGTGCGCAAAAGAGGTCAAGCGCTGCGGCGTGCCATTCGTCGAAGCAGGAGCGCCGCTAGCAGACCGACGAAAGTTACGAGGAAGGCAACGGTCTTCACGGGCCGGACGGTAGCGGCCAATCCTGCGAGCGCATCGCTCCCTTCAAATTGCATCACCTGGATGAATTGCGAGGTGGTTTCCATATAATCGGTTATGCAAAACAACGCCGCTGCCGCCATTATCGCAAGGCCAAGCCGCGCGAGACCGGCGGACGCAGATGCGCGCATCATTTTTCCGCCCTGCCAAGCGCCCCAGCTATAAACGCCTATGAAAAGCAGGTCGATGGCCATGCTGAGGCGCGCGAGCCAGAGCACACCATCCGCCTGCCAAGCAGACTGGATTTCATTCACCCTTGCCGCAGTAGCGGCAGCCTGATGGTCCGAAATTCCCATCGGTGCAGCACCATTTGAAATTGATGGATTGAGCGCAATCATCAACGTAAACAGCATCAACCCTGATAGCCAGAAACGCCAGAACGCCTTTTCCTGTGGAGTCTCCCCGCTCATAGCCCCTCCTGCAGATAGTCCCGAAATGCTTGCCCCAATTCTGGCTTGATAACCGCACTCATATGGTTACCCGGCACTGCGATCAGCCTTCCTTGAGGTAACAGATCGGCCAGATCGCGAGCAGAGCCGTTATCATTATCGTCTTCGCCGCAAATCACACCGATGGGCAGATCGAACGTTTTGAGTGTTTCTGCAGGCGTATCGACGAATGTATCCAATATGTTGAGCAGCGCGACCGGATCACCACCGGTGGTTTTGAGGAATGCTTCCGCCATGAACGCAGGCGAGCCACGCTCATGCTTGCCCAAATTCTCAAGCACATTCCGGAAATGGCCAGCTCTTTTGCCGGTGTTGGACAGGCCTTCAAGCCCCATGCCCGAAATGACAACCCGGCGCGGGCGACACCCTTTGGCGAGCATACGGGCAACCGTTCGCCCTCCGAGTGAATAGCCGCCCAGATCAAAGTCGCTGAGCCCCAGATGATCGATCAACGCGAACTGGTCTTCGGCAAGGATATCCTTCGGATAGTGGGCAGGATCATGCGGTTTGCCGCTCAGGCCATGAGCCCGCAAATCGGGCATGATTACGCGAAAGCCAGCTTCAGCGAGCAGTTCGGCGTGGCCATATTTAATCCAGTTGGTTTCAGCCTCGCTGAAATAGCCGTGCAACAGAAGGAGCGGGCGGCCCTGCCCCAATTCCCGATAGGCAATGCGGATCCCATCGGAAGATTCAAAATATTCGGTGATCATATTCGCCTCAAACTGCCTGAATGTCGTTTGGTGTAACTGGCTGCATAATGAACGCAAGAGCATTGCCTATAATAAGCATTGCTATTATATGGCATGCTATGAGTGAGGATCTCGGATTCCTGATTGGCGATACCGCCCGCCTGATGCGACGCGCTTTCGACGAGCGTGTTCGCAATAAAGGCATCACCCGCCCCCAATGGCGCGTATTAGGGCTGCTCAACCGCTTTGGCGGAAGCACGCAAGTAACGCTGGCGGAAATGATGGATGTCGAGCCGATAACACTCGGCCGGATGATTGATCGCATGCAGGATGCCGGACTGGTTGAACGTAGAGCAGACCCTAACGACCGGCGTGCCTGGCGGATTCATCTTACGCCTATCGGCGAGTCCCGACTTGATGACCTGAAACCGCTCGCGACCGAATTGTTCGCAGATGCTGTCTCAGGCCTTACCAACAAACAACAAGCCGACCTGGAAGCCATGCTGGATATCATAAGATTGAACCTGACCCGCAAGTCGCCGGAGGCGGCAAATGGCTGAAGCGGATGCGCAGATGAAACCGGCAGCACAACAAGACGCAGGACCGATCAAACACCCACGCAAATGGTTGCGGCTTCTGGTCATGATTTCGGTTCCAATGGCTTTGGCGATCGGCGGCATAGTTTATTACGTCGCCAACGATCATTATGTTTCGACCGACAATGCCTATGTCCAACAGGACAAAGTGTCCGTCGCGGCAGAAATCGGCGGTCGGATCGTTGAGGTCGCGGTAAAGGAAAACCAGCATGTTAATGCTGGCGATCTGTTGTTCAGGATAGATCCCGATCCATTCAAAATTGCGATTGCGCAAGCGGAGGCATCAATCGCAGCTGCGCAGGTCAAAGTCACAACGCTTGAAACCGATTTGGGCAATAGCGGTGTCGATATCGATGCTGCCCGTGACGATGTCGCCTTCTTTACTGAGGAGTATAAGCGTCAGTCAGCCTTGATGCAGAGCGGTTTCACGACCAAAGCGCGGTTACAGGCTGCCGAACATGCCCTGTCCACCGCTCGCAGCAAACTTGCACGCGCCGAAGCCGACGCAAAGATGGCGCGCGCTGCCTTGGCAACCGGTGCCGCAGCTCCCGGCGTCAATCCCGGCGTTCTCGCCGGCCAGGTGCAGCGTGACAAGGCCCTGCTCGATCTATCCAAAACCGAAGTGCGGGCACCTGCCAATGGCATCATCAGCCAGGCAGACCGCCTGCAATATGGGCAGATGATGGTTCAGGGGTTGCCCGCGCTCACCATCGTTACCAACGGTAAGGGATGGGTTGAGGCCAACTTCAAGGAAACCGATCTTGCCAAGATGCGCGTTGGCCAGCCCGCTGAAATCAGCTTCGATGCCTATCCGGGATTGAAGGTAAAAGGCCGAGTTGCCAGCATCGGTGCGGGAACCGGTTCGGAATTTTCGGTTCTTCCAGCCCAGAATGCCAGTGGCAATTGGGTGAAGGTCACACAACGTGTTCCGGTGCGGATTGAAATCACGGAGAAACCCAAGCGCCAGATGATCGCCGGGTTGTCGGCTTATGTCCGCATCGACACCAGCAAGTAACTATACGCCTGGAAAGGCAGCCCTGCCGGTTGAACATAAGGGTTTGCTTACACTGGCGGTGATGGGCGCGTCGATAATCCAGATATTGGATTCGACGATAGCGAATGTCGCCATCCCGCATATGCAGACCAGCCTCGGTGCAACGATCGACAGTGTCACCTGGGTCCTAACCAGCTACATCCTTGCCAGTGCTGTTGCGATGCCGGCGGCAGGATGGCTTTCTGACAGGGTCGGATCGCGCAACCTCTTCCTTGCGGCTGTTGCCGGTTTCATCGTTGCATCGATGCTGTGCGGGGTTGCGACCAGCCTTACGCAAATGGTGCTTTTCCGTATCCTCCAGGGTATCTGCGCTGCATTTATCGGGCCGCTATCACAAACAATATTGCTTGACATAAACCCACCTGAAAAAGCGCCCCGGGCAATGCAGGTTTGGGGAATGGGGATCATGATCGCACCCATTTTCGGTCCGATGATTGGCGGTTGGCTGACCGAAAGCTACAACTGGCGCTGGGTTTTCTATATCAATTTGCCGATTGGAATTCCGACATTGTTGCTGCTGTGGTGGCTTTTGCCGTCGCGCCAGATTACCGATCGAAAGCTGGATATATTCGGCTTTGCCATGCTCGCACTGGGCCTCGCATCATTGCAATTGATGCTCGATCGCGGCCAACATGAGGACTGGTTCGAAAGCTGGGAAATCATCGTAGAACTGGGCGTGGCCATCGCGGCCTTCTGGATGTTTGCGATCCACAGCATGACGACAAAAAAGCCGCTGTTCGATCCGAACATGATTACCAACGGCAATTTCCTGACCGCATTGATGTTTGGCTCGCTCATCGGTCTGATGATGTACGGAATTTTTGCGTTGCTGCCGCCAATGCTGCAAAATATCTATGGATACACCGTATTCGACACCGGCGCATTGCTCGCCCCTCGCGGCATTGGCATCCTGATTGGCATGATTACCGCCGGTCGACTGGTCACATTCCTTGATATCCGCTGGATCATCTTTTCAGGCTTTTCGCTCGTGGCCTTTTCAATGTGGCTGATGACTGGCTGGGCGATGGAAATGGGCGCTTGGCACTTCATCACTGTTGGCTTGATCCAAGGATTTGGCATGGGGGTCACCTTTATGCCGACCAACGTCATTGCCTTTTCTACGCTTCCGCTTTCCGTACGAACCGATGCGTCGAGCCTGCTCTATCTTGCACGCAGCCTTGGCGGCAGCTTGGGGATCTCGATCAGCGTCACGATGCTGACGCGAAACATGCAAGTGAGCCATGAGGAACTAGGCGGACGCATCACATCATCGAGTTTCGAAGTGATGGAT
>DASUDM010000270.1:0-2854 GCA_036275575.1 Sphingorhabdus sp.
GTGACGATTTCACCGTCATCGCATTTGATCATTATTTTGCGAGTTCCCGTCGGTGCGCCGGGAGCCATCGGCGGCACCACCACTTCATCAACGACGAAGTGCATGTAATCCGCTCCTTTTGCGTCGATGACTTTCCCGTCCTTGTTCACCTTTATGAACATTGCGGTCTTTTTCTCGCTATCCGCAGCCATCGCTTCGGCCTTGGCACGCGATGCTTCTGCTTCGGCTAGCATCTTTTCGACGTCAGCCTTGGTTAATTCCTTTGTCGAGCGGAGGATAATGGTCTTGCCGTCCTTTTCGATCTTTCTGACAAAAGGCGTTTCCTCATCGCCCGACACATTGACGGTGACGTCTTTGCCCTCGGTGTCTTTTACAATGATGATCTTGTGCTTACGCGCTTCGACCTTCTTGTCTGCATTTGCGTCAGCGGTTGCCGGTTCATCCTCGGCGAAAACCGGGACAACGGTTGCGGTCATTGGAAGTGCCACGGCGGTAGCGGCCAGGATCGCCAGCTTGCCGGACAGGCGCCGACCCTTACTGGTCTCGTTCATCATAAGTCTCCTTAATCTCTGGATTATTGTTTTTGGATTGTTGAGAGCCATGGCAAAGGCAGGCAGGCCTTCGGTGGCGGTACGGGCGAGCGCGCGGCCATAGCTTTGGCGGGTGGACGCATCGGCACCGGCGACTACGCGGGCATCGCAAGCTGCTTCCTGGTCGAAACGAAAAGCGCTCCATGCCATCCATGCGAGCGGATTGAACCACATCAGGCACAGGAACAGGAATGCGGCCATGTTTGCAAACAGGTCGCCGCCACGATGGTGGGCAAGCTCATGCGCCAAGGCAAGTTCGCGTTCGCGCGGGGAAAATGTGCGGGTGAATTCGCGCGGCACCGCAACATAGCGTTTGAAAAGACCGAATGCGAGCGGGCCGGGTATGCGGTCGGTCTGGATGATGCGGATGCCGTCAATATTGTCGATTTCGCGAGCATCGCTCAACAACTCTTCGCGCATGGCGGCATATCGGTACATCTGAACAATGAAGAGCAGAACAGCGCCGCCCAGCCACAATGTCACAGCGGCAACCGTCCAATCGATTGCCGGACCACTGGCGATATAGCCGCCCGTATCGACAGCGGCCGTCAACGCAGCGTCGGCGGCGCCATCGACGGCGCCCACATCAGCCGTTGTTGTGGGCAGACGGATTTCCTTGGTTAGCGTCGGCATGAAAAGCCGCGCAGCAGGCAGTGCCCAAAGGAGATAGGCGGTTCCAGCACCGAAATAGCGCGCAACCGGTGTGCGGATCAGCAGCACCAGCAACAGCAATGCACTGGTCGCCAGCAAGGTATCGCTCAGCCACTCCGTCATGATTTCATCTCCCTCAGCAGCTTTTCGATTTCGGCTATGTCATCATCGCTCAGGCTTTGCTGTTCGGCGAGGTGCGCCACCAGTGGCATGAGCTTGCCGCCGAAAAAGCGGTCGACAAGGCGGCGCGATTCACGCGACACATAGGCTTCGCGTTCAACCAACGGCGAATAGAGGAAGCGGCGGCCGTCGAGATGATGGCCAACGGCCTCTTTGGCAACAAGGCGCGAGAGCAAGGTCTTCACAGTCGCCAGCGACCAATCCCGTTCCCGCGCGACGCGGCCTGCGACATCGGTGGCGGTTAGCGGGGATTGCTCCCACAACACCTCCATAACTGCCAATTCTGCCTCACTAATGCGTTCGGACATCCAGAATCACCTTACCTATATTGCCCCAATTTCGATTACAGGCGTAGTCATATCGATTACGGATGTAAACCAACGCTTCGACAAACGACATCAGCGTGGCCACAAACGGCACCGGAGCGGCGTGTCAAAATGTCGGCAATTCTTACAGCGGCAAAAAGGGTAAAGACTGGCTTTACCAAGTAAGTGTCTGTTTTACATCACTTCAAGAAATTTGGCACAGCGCCTGCATATCAGGAGATGTTCAACACCCACCCACACGCCACGGACGGGTTGGCTGCTTCTCTGGTCTCGCGCCAACCCGTCCCGGCATTTCCCAGATCGTCAGTTTCGCTTAAGCGGCCAAGCCATGCTTGGGATCGGCACTTGCGATCGCCGACGGCATGGCGGCAATCCTGTCGCGCCATGCCTTTAGGTGCGTCGCGTCGTCGGGGATTGCCTGTCCCACCATCCCGCCAAACTCTACCCAACAGAAAAGTGAGATATCGGCAAGGCTGAAGCTGTTGCCCGCCACAAAGGGTTGCCGCGAGAGCAGCGCATCTGCCTGGCGCAAGCCATCCTGCGCATAGACCTTGTTGCCCGGCGCCGCTTCTGGGACACACAACATTCGGCCCTCGAACATTGGCAAGCCTTCGGCGCTGCGAAAGCCGTTCATCATCGGGCTGCCAATGCTGTAATCGATATGGCGGATCGCGGAACGGACCGCAGCGCGCGCTTCGGGCGTTGCGCCAACCAGCGGCTTTTCAGGAAATCGTTCGTCAAGATAGTCGCAGATCACCGTAGCCTCGGAAATCAGACTGCCATCATCGAGCTCGAGCACCGGCATGCCGGCACGCGGATGCTTTTTCAGCCATTCGCCCTGCCGGTTTTCACCAGCGCGGATGTCGACAAAGGCGCGATCAATCTGAAGACCTTTTTCGGCGAGGTAGAAGAGGACAACTCGGGGGTTGGGGCCAACTGACTGGTACAATTTCATCGTCGCACTCTCCTCTTTCGCTCAAAAATCTATCCGGCGTCCATCCCCGCCAGCCGCGCAGACTGGTCCTCGGAAATCAGGGCGTCAACCAGTTCGGATAGACCAGTACCTTCCAATATCTCGGGCAGCTTGTGCAGCGTCAGATTGATGCG
>DASUDM010000271.1:0-3833 GCA_036275575.1 Sphingorhabdus sp.
CACCTTTGGAACCGCACTGCTGGTGGGCCATGGTTTCTTCATCATCCAGAGCCAGTCCGACATCTTCATCGCCGGCCGTCATTTCGACACTCACGATCTCGGGCTGTATGCAGAAGCGCTGTTCCTGACGCAGTTGTTCGCAACCAAGTTCATCCCGCCGCTGAACGAGGTAGCCTTTCCCGCCTATGCCCGCATCCAGCATGACAAGAGCAAGCTGGCTTACAGCTTCCTCAAGGCGGTACGCCTGATCATGCTGGTCGCCTTCCCGCTCTATTTCGGCATGGCGGTGACGGCGGCACCGTTTGTCGCGACGCTGATGGGCAGCAAATGGCTTGAGGCGACGCCCATTGTCGCCATTCTTGCGCTGGCGATGCCGGTGGCGACATTGCAGTTCCTCTTCCAGCCCGTCATCAACGCGCTGGGGCTTCCTGAGATAACCATGCGCAATGCGATCGCGGGTGCGATTATCATGCCGCTCGTTTATCTCGCAGCCATCCGATTTGGGGCCACGGGCCTCGCATGGGGCTGGCTTGTTTCATTCCCACTGCTGCTAACATTCACAATCTACCAAGCGCGATCGCATATCGGATTCAGGATCAGCCAGCTCTTCGCAGCCGTCGCACCGGGATTTGTCGCTGCGACAGCAATGGCTGTTTCCGTGTGGGCGCTGGATCGATATGTCGTCGGTGAGGCAATGGCGGGATTGGGACCTTTGTTGCACCTGGTGCTGCTCGCAAGCGTCGGAGCCGTGGTTTATGGTGGCTTGCTATGGTTCGGGTCGCGCCGCACGGCGCAGGAAGTGATCGATCTGGTGGTACGTCGAAAACCGCCAACCGAACCGGAAGCGATTTAAGCAGGCGCAACTGCGCGCGCCATCCTGCGCAGGGCCAGCCGGTCGAACCAGAAAAGTTCAGGGCTTGATCTTGGCTGCAGTGCGGGCAGTTCGCGGCTATAGATGTCAGACAATTGCCGCGGCAAACCTTTGGGCCCGGCATCGCGCATGATTCGGCTGATCATTGCATTCTGGAAATGGCGGACACTGTAGTTGATCATGCGCCGATACTGCATAAGCCAGCTTGCCGGTGAAAGCAGGCGCACCGGGGCGCACAAAAAGCCTGCGCCTTCGCAAGTCGCGACCCGCTGATTTCGCCACTGGCTTTCATCGGCAAGGCCTGTCTTGGCCATCGCACAGATCAGGCCATCATCGCCGATCACATCATCGGGCAAGCGAATGTTCGCTGCCTTCATTCGCGACAGGAAATCCCCACGCAGGGCATAAAGATCGCCAAACAGGCCATGCTCGGCCCGCATTGCCTGCTGGTAATAGGCCATCTTGCGTCCGTTCATCGGCAGGCCAGCTGCTGCGTTGACCCCCGGCTGTGCCTCCAGCGTTGCCTCCAACGCCGCAATCGACCCGGGAACAACCTCTGCATCGCCATCGACGAACACATGCGTCGCATGGAATGCAGTAAGTTCGTCGAACAGGAATCGGTTCCAGCTGCGCGCCTTCCCGCCTTCCTTAAATACATGCACCCGCACATTCGAAGCCGTCGACGCTATATCAGCGGCGATAGAGGCGGTCGCATCGGTTGATCCATTGACCACCACATGGATTGCGACTTCGGGATTGTTCAGCGGCAGGCTTTTGAGGCAAGTCGCAATCCGCGCCGCTTCATTATGCGCAAGGACTGCAATGCAAATGGGGGCCGCATCTGACATGCAGCCCCCATAGCAAATTGCCAATTCACCAAAGGTAAATTCTGCTTACGCTTTCAACAGGCCGATCTCGATCAGCCGTTCCTTCAGATAATCGTCCGCCAATATCGGTTCGGGATAGCGGTTCGGATTTTCCGCGCTGATGCACTGCGGCAAGGTTGCAATCGGATAATCCGAATTGAGGTGCAGGAAGAAGGGCATCGAATAGCGACTGAACTTTGACCGCTCGCCCATCGGGTTGCGCACGCGGTGTGTGGTCGAGGGAAGGTAATGGTTGCACAGCCGCTGCAGCATGTCGCCGACATTGAGCGACAGCCCGCCTTCGGGCGGCGAGACATCCATCCAGGTGCCATCGGGCCGCAAAATCTGCAGCCCCGATTCCTCCGCGCCCAGCAAAAGCGTTATGAGGTTGATATCCTCATGCGCACCGGCGCGGATGCAGCCTTCGGTATCGCCTTCGATCGGCGGATAGTGGAGCAGGCGCAGGATCGAGTTGCCGACATTGATCTTGTCGTCAAACCAGTCAGCTTCGAGCCCCAGATAAAGGGCGAGGTAGGAAAGTATCTTGGCGCCAACCCGGTCGAATTCGGCATAAAGCGGCTCAAACACGTCGCGAAAACCAGCCACGCTGTCAGGCCATATGTTCTTGAGCATCTCGGCTTCGAGCGTATGACCAGCCGGAAGCGTACGGCCCACATGCCAGAACTCCTTCAGGTCATGATGGTCCGCACCCTTGGCGATCTCGGTCTTGAACGGCGTATAACCGCGCTGGCCGGCAATATCCTTGTCATACCAGCGCATTTTCTCTTCGGTCGGCCGAGCGAAGAGCTCCTTCGAGAGCCGCCATGCTTCCTTGGTGAGGTGAGGATCGATGCCATGATCGATCACCTTGGCAAATCCGTAGGTGCGGAAACTGTCGCCTAAGGCTTTCGATATGGCTTGGGTGTCGCTGCTGCTCAGCGAAATATCGGGCATTTGAGTCATATCCATGCGAATAGCCCTTGACCAAAGGCCGCGCCAGAGAAATTGACCCCGATCAAACAAGGCCATCAAAGGAAAGCAAAATGTCCGAGCAATATTGGCTGATGAAGTCGGAACCCGACGTTTACAGTTGGGATGACCTTGTCGCTGAAAAGGAAGGAATGTGGGATGGCGTGCGCAACCACGCCGCCGCGCTCAACATGAAAACGATGAAAAAGGGCGACCTCGCCATTTTCTATCACAGCAATATCGGCGTCGAGGCGGTCGGGATCATCAAGATCAGCAAGGAAGCCTTTATCGATCCCACCGACGAGAAGGGAAAGTTCGTCGCTGTGAAGGTGAAGCCGGTGAAGAAACTGAAAAATCCGGTGCCGTTGAAGGCGATCAAGGCCAACCCCAAATTGGCCGAGATGGACCTTGTCCGCCTGTCGCGCCTCTCGGTTGGCAAGGTCAGGCCAGAGGAATGGGCCGAAGTCATGAAGATGGCCGGCGAGAAAGTTTGACCATCAATTCCAGCCATGTCCAACATCGCAATCCTTACCCCCGCCCCGGATTATTGGGAAAACTGGTCGCTGCCCAAGGCGCATTATGAGCGGTTGCTTGGCCCCGATCTAAGCTTTCGGCCGTGGACCGACCCGGGCGATCTTTCCCGGTTCGACCTTATACTGCCCTTGCTGGCCTGGGGTTACCAACGCGACGTGCCCGCATGGTTCGCGCTGCTCAATAAGTTAGAAGCTGAGGCACTACCACTGGCCAACCCCGCCAAGGTGCTGCGCTGGAACAGCGACAAGGCCTATCTGGCTGAGTTAACCGAAGCGGGTGTGGCAACCGTGCCCACCTTGATTCGAGAATCGATGAACGATGCAGCGCTCGAAAGCGCGCGCGCCATTTTCGAAAGCCCGCGCCTTGTCGTCAAACCGCCAATATCAGGCGGTGCGGACGGCACGTATCTGGTTGGCCCGTCTGATCCCTTGCCCACGGACGCCGTTGGAAAACGGATGCTGGTGCAGCCCTATCTGCCAGCCATCGCCGATGACGGCGAATATTCGCTATTCTATTTTGGCGGCCGATACAGCCACGCCATCAGCAAGCACCCAGCCGAAGGCGATTTTCGCGTGCAGGAACAATTTGGCGGA
>DASUDM010000272.1:0-4164 GCA_036275575.1 Sphingorhabdus sp.
TGGCATCAAGAATGCCGAACGCTTCAGGGTTGAGATAAGCAGCGACGCCGACCAGCACCGCCGCAAGGCCGACCAGCGAGTGGAACGCCGCGACCAGTTGCGGCATGTCCGTCATCGCGATCTTGCGGGCGGTGAATATCCCGATCACGGCCCCGATACCGATGGCGCCCAGGATTTGCGCAATGGTCGTGAAGTCAGGCCCGACATAGCTGTTCTGTGCGTCGCCTGCGATCATCGGTACATGCGTTACCAGCGTCGTCACTACAGCAATAAGCATCCCGGCCATGCCGAAACGGTTGCCGCGGCGCGAGGATGCCGGCGAGCTTAGCCCACGCAGCGCAAGGATGAAGAATACCCCGGAAACGAGGTAGGCGAGCATGGCCCATGCGGGAACGACTGCATGTTCCATCTCTTACTTGTCCTTTTTCTTGTACATGGCGAGCATGCGTTCAGTGACTGCAAAGCCGCCAAAGATGTTTACGCTGGCAAGCACCACCGCGATCAGGCCTAGCCATTTCGCACCGGGCGCACCCGAAGCCGCTGCAGCGATCAACGCGCCAACAATAATCACCGAAGAAATCGCATTGGTCACCGCCATCAAGGGCGTGTGCAGTGCAGGTGTGACCGACCAAACAACATAATAGCCAACGAAACAGGCCAGTACGAAGATCGATAGGATTGAAATGAAGTCCATCGACAGCCCTTTATCAATTGTATCGAATTGTTTGAACGACCCCGAAACGCTGCTCAGGCATTGCTTCGTGGACTTTGACTCGGATAATTTCACCTTCACGTGCCAATACGGTGAAGCGCGAACTCAACATCTTGACGTCAAACGGCATAATGCCGGTATCGGGAACCGTATCATAAGTCAGGCTGCCAACATTACCGTCAGTTCCAAATCTGACGCTGAAGGTTGGAACAGACCCCTTACCTATAATTCCTGCACGCCCCTCATAACGAACCGCGACGAAAAAATTCTGCTTATCCAGAACCGGATCAATAGACCTGTAAGCACCTCCCGATACGAGATCGGGTTTCTTTGGCCTTTTTCGCATGAAGTTCGGAAGGCCGGGAATGGCATTCCCTGCATGGAATTCGGCATCAAAGCGCCCGTCACTATCATTGTCGATCAGGCAACGCTGTTGATTGCCCGTTCCGATCAACAAACTCCGCGCAATATTTTGGGATGGCATAGATTTGACACAAAAAACCGGTGCACCGCTGGTCAAAAGGCCGAAGAGTTGATCGCCCGCCTTGGCCAGTGTTTTTCCCGATTTTGCGTCCTTCACATCCTCGTCAAGTTCTGCAAGCGTAGGTGGCAACAGGCGATGTTTCAGGACATATTCCCCGTCGCGAACATTGCGTTCGCCGATCTGGGTTTCATCCGCTTGAACGATCCACGCTGTTTCCAAATAATCCGGATTTGCGGCTGGGATGAGAGGCACTGCACCCATCAACAATGGTGCCAATACAGTCACCCTAGCAGCCTCTCGTTCACAACCTTGCCGTCCTTGGTCAGGCGGATAGCTGCGGTGATTTCGTCATCATCCGGCAATATAGGCTTGCCCGCTTCCTTGTCCCAGAAAGCCGAGAGGAAGTTGAACAGGTTGCGCGCGAACAGTGCGGATGCATCGGCGGCCAGATGCGCCGGGGTATTCGAATAGCCGATGATCTTCACATCATGTTTGACAACAACCTCGTCTGCTTTCGATCCTTCCACATTGCCACCTTGCGCAACAGCGAGATCGAAAATCACACTACCCGGCTTCATCGACGCGATCTGTGCGTCCGAAATCAGTCGAGGCGCTGCGCGGCCCGGGATCAGCGCCGTCGTGATGACGATGTCTTGCTTGGCGATATGGCTGGATACCAGTTCGGCTTGCGCTTTCTGATACTCTTCGGACATTTCGGTGGCGTAACCGCCCGCACCCTCGCCTTCGATGCCCGCGACATTTTCTACAAATATCGGCTTGGCGCCAAGGCTCTCGATCTGCTCCTTGGTCGCCGAACGCACGTCTGTCGCAGAAACAACTGCGCCAAGGCGGCGTGCGGTCGCGATCGCCTGAAGTCCGGCGACGCCCACACCCATAATAAAAATCTTGGCAGCAGTGATCGTACCTGCGGCGGTCATCATCATCGGAAAGGCGCGGCCGTAAGCGGCAGCGCTATCGATAACCGCCTTGTAACCCGCAAGGTTCGATTGCGAGGAGAGGATATCCATCGATTGCGCGCGCGTGATACGCGGCATGAATTCCATCGCCAGCGCTTCGACACCCGTGGCGGCATATTCATCTACACGCTTGCGCTGTCCGAAAGGATCGAGCCCGGCAACAACCCAGGCGCCTTTGGCAATTCCCTTTAGCGCCTTGGGATCGGGCCCCTGCACGCCGAGCAATATGTCGGCATCCTTCAAAACAGCAGCTGCATCGCCGATAGTGGCGCCGACGGCTTCATAATCGGAATTGGATATAGCGGCAGAAATTCCTGCGCCGGATTCTATGGCTACGCTTGCTCCGAGACCGATAAATTTCTTCACCGTCTCGGCAGAGGCCGCAACCCGGGTTTCGCCGGGTGCGACCTCTTTGAGAACTGCGATTTTGGTCACGTTATGCGATGATCAGCAATACGAGAGCAGTTACCGCGATCGAAGCAATGGTTCCCCATTTGAGCAGCGAAAGGAACCCGGTGTAGGTTTCACTCGCATCGCGCATGTCCTGATTTCCAGCCAATTCAGCCTCCCTAGATATCCGCCTCAAATTTAGGCCATGCGCGGCTAATAGCCAGATGGCGGGTATTGCTCAAGCACCCCGCGAACAGAAATTTTGTTGGATGCTTAATCGCCTCTTTACCTGTTCCTGTTACCGCGTTGTTTCACCAAATGTCCGATGGGATATCGATGGCGGATAAAGAAACACGATTGCTGATGCTTGTCGATGACGAGCCTGCCCAGTGCAGGCTGGTTTCGGCTATCGCCAGTCGTGCGGGTTGGCGGACGATTTTTGCCCGCGATGCCGAAACCGCCATTGCGATGCTGGGAACGCAAGATGGCATGATGCTGGATGCGATTCTGCTCGATCAATGGGTCCCCGGATCAGATGCAGCCACTCTGATCGCCGAACTCAAATCGCGTCGCCCTGCCCTTCCCGTTTTGTTGATGACGGCAATCGGATCGACCGACAGCGCGATTGAAGCAATGCGCGCCGGTGCTTCGGATTACATCATCAAACCGGTGGCGGCGGAACGCCTGATTGCTGCGCTCAGCCTGGCAGCCGAGCATTCCAAGGATTTCGGCGAACTGCAGCCTTTGACCGAGAAAATCGGTCACCAACTCGAATTTGACGAAATCATTGGCTCAGCACCGGCCTTCCGCACCGCGCTTGCAATTGCCGCCAAGGCCGCACGCAGCAAGGCACCGATCCTTATCGAGGGCGAAGGCGGGGTAGGCAAGGAAGTGGTCGCCGACGCAATCCACACCGCCTCACCGCGCGCACGCTTGCCATTCCTCAAGGTCAACTGTGGAGCAATTGCGCCCAATCTGCTCGATTCCGTTTTGTTCGGTCACGAAAAAAATGCTTTTGCCGGAGCGTTTGATCGCCGGGTCGGGATATTGCAGCAAGCCGATACCGGCACAGTTTTCCTTGATGAAATCGACCAGCTACCGAGCGAAACACAGGTCCGTCTGGTCCGTTTGCTGACCGAAGGAGAGATCCAGCCACTCGGATCGCCGCACAGCTATCGGGTCGATGTGCGCATCATCACCGCTTGCAACAATGATTTGACCGCCAAGGTAGAGAGCGGCGCTCTGCGCGAAGATCTTTATTATCGGATCAATATTGTCCAGCTTCACATCCCGCCACTTCGTGACCGGATTGGCGATATCCCGGCCTTGGCAAGGCATTTCCTGGGGCGCATGGCCAACCAGCCCGGATTGCGGAGCCTTGGCATCACCGAAGAGGCCCTCTCTTTGCTGCGTAGCTATGATTGGCCGGGCAATGTCCGCCAGCTGCAGAGCGCGCTTTTCCGAGCCGCCGTCCTTTGCGAACGCGATGCACTGACACCCGATGAATTTCCGCAAATCGCATCCGCCGTTGGTCGCCGGGCCGATACCGTGATGAACCATAATGAAGGCGTCGGCGTTGCACTTTATGAGCAGGACGGGAA
>DASUDM010000273.1:0-5971 GCA_036275575.1 Sphingorhabdus sp.
TGGTTTGTTGATCTGTGCCGGATCGGCGAACAATATTTTCTTCGGAGCCTTTTCATCCTTGTCCGCCGCAGGATTGTCTTTGACCGGATAGCCAGCGCCCTCAAGGGTGACGATGACGCTGCTGCCAAAAGCCTTGATGGCGTCGGCTTTACTGTCGCCAGCGAGGGCTGAAGGATCAGGCGCAGTTAGCACTTTGTCGCCAATTGTTACAGTCGCAATGGTGCCAGCCGGCGCATCAACGACGGTGTAGCTCACCGCATTTTTGGCCAAAAAGGATTTGGCGATATCGCAGCTTTTGCTGTCAAACTTGTTCCGGCCAATCGGGTCGAACTGCAGGGAACAGTCACTTTCATTCACGGTTACCGAAACCGGAGCGCTGGCGCTCGCCTGCGCCATTGCTGGATTGGCGGCCCTGGAAAGTGCGTGGAAGGCTGGAAAATAAGTCACCACCGCAAGCGCGCAGCCTGCAAGTATGATCCACTTGCGACCGATTTTGTCTGAAAGCCAACCAAAGAAAATGAAAAAGGGCGTGCCTATCGCAAGCGCAATGGCGATCATGATGTTTGCCGTCGCTCCATCAACCAACAGCATTTTCTCAAGGAAAAACAGGGCATAAAACTGACCGGTATACCAGACGACAGCCTGACCGGCGACAGCACCCAAAAGCGCCACGACCACCCATTTCGCATTTCTCCATTGCCCGAATGCCTCGGTCAAGGGCGCTTTGGACGTGGTCCCTTCCTCTTTCATTTTCTGGAAAACGGGGCTTTCCGCGAGTTGAAGGCGGATCCACATCGATACTGCAAGCAGAAGGATCGAGATCAGGAACGGAATCCGCCAACCCCAATCCTTGAACGCCTCTTCGCCGATCGCAGTGCGTGTGCCGATGACTACAAGCAGAGCCGCAAACAGGCCCAGTGTAGCGGTGGTTTGTATGAAGCTGGTGTATAAACCACGCTTGTTGTTGGGCGCATGCTCCGCGACATAAGTGGCGGCACCACCATATTCGCCACCAAGCGCCAATCCTTGGATCAAACGCATGACGACCAGAAGGATAGGCGCCGCTACCCCAATAGATGCATATGACGGCAGCAGGCCAACTATGAATGTCGAAAGCCCCATCAGGCCCATGGTCACCAGGAAAGTATTCTTGCGACCGACCAGATCGCCGATGCGCCCGAAAACCAGGGCCCCGAATGGACGAACCGCAAAACCCGCAGCAAACGCCGCCAAAGCGAAAATGAAGCCGGTGGTTTCGTTTACACCTGAGAAGAATTGCGCCGAGATGATTGTGGCCAACAATCCGTAAAGGTAGAAATCATACCATTCGAACACCGTGCCCAGCGATGATGCGGTGATGACCAGTTTCTCACTTTGGGTTGCCTCATGGTGCTTGGGCATGGCGTGATACGTTTCGGCCACAGATTTTCTCCCCTCCGCCAAGACCTAAACGAAAATTGCTGCTAGCTGCAAACTCTAAACGGCCGGGCTTGCAGACGCGCGCCTCGATGTGCAGGAAGCAATCAGTTTCAATCTTTTGCGCTTCTATCCCGGCCCCCTACACCGCTGAGATCGACCTTTAGGGAGTATGATTTTGCGATTGCACTTTACGAAAATGTCGCGTTGCTCGTTGGCTTTGGCATTGCTCGCAGCATCTGCGCCGGCAATTGCCCAGCAAGCAGGACTGCAAATCGCATTGGTCGATGCGGAAACCGGGGAACCAATTGCCAATACCGAAGTCACAATCGAGAACAGCGCAATCGGATACTCACGTTCGTTGCGTTCAGATGCCAAGGGTCTGGTTAGAGTCGAAGGGTTAATCACTGCTGGACGGTATCGCATTTTTGCTACCAGCGATGACCGATCGGCAGACAATGCGCAGGCAATTGTAACCTTAAGGTCGAATTTCACCAGCAGCCTAACCCTGCGGCTGAATTCGGGTAACAACGACACAATCACCGTAACCGGAACTCGTAGCATCACGGGATTGAACCAGGTGAATGCCGAAATATCCGCATCGCTGGGGCAGAATGACCTCGCAGCGCTGCCAATCGAAGGGCGTGACGTACTGGGTGCGTTGGTGCGTTTGCCCAATGTAGTTCCTTCAACCGGGTTTTTCCCCGAGGCACCGGCAATCTCTATCAACGGATCCAATGGCCTCGATACCAATTACCTGCTCGACGGCCTTGACAATAACGAGAATTTCCTTGGCGGAATCAAATTTCCCGTTCCTCTCGGTTTCACAAGGGAGGTGACAGTTCTCGCCAACTCCTATTCGGTAGCTTATGGACGTACGGCGAACGGCATAGTCAACTACACTTCCCCGTCAGGCAGCAACGACTATCAAGGTGAGGTCTACGCGTTGGTGCGGCCCGGTAGGCCGCTCGATTCAAAATCGCCCTTCCCCCGCCGCGACCTCTCCGGCAATGCCGTTGGCGAGAGCTTTGAGCGCTACCAGGCCGGAGCCAGCCTTGGCGGCCCTATCGTGCGCGACAAAAGCTTTTTCTACGCGAACTTCGAATTTACGCGCGACCGCAATGTACAGATAGTCGACGCCCCGGCTTTGGGCGTGGTTGAAGCCGTAACCGGCAACAATGCATTTTACCTTGGCTCCGCCCGCATCGATCATCGATTGACCGATGATTGGACTTTAGGACTTCGTGCAAATTTTGGGCGTGTTACAATCGAACGACCTGGCGGCGGGCTTGGCGGCGGCAACGGCACCTTTCCTTCAGCCGGATCGAACCAAGACAGGTTTTCAACTCTCGTCGCAGCAACTGCCAGCTATTCGGGTGACGAATGGAGCTATGACGGGGCACTCCAATTCAGTCGGTTCCGATGGGATTATGGCGAAGCCAAAGGCGGCCCAGGCCCGCAAGTGGTTGTTCGCGATCCAAGCGGTTTGGCCGCAGCCATAGTCGGGCACCCTGGATATGTTTTCAATGACTTGGAAGAAAGCTGGCAAACAAGTCATCGGCTCCAACGCAAAATGGGGGACCACAAACTCAGCTTAGGTGCAGATGTCATCCGTTCGGATTTCAAGCTACTGGGCGGGGGAAATCCGGATGGCAATTTCACCGTCGACCTTACGGCGACCCAGCTTGCAACATTGGCCGCAAGCGGGGTTGGCGTAAAACTCGATGCACAGGATGTTCTTGCGCTCAACCCTGCCGTCGCAAGTTACTCGGTAGAGCTGCGGCCCAAGGCATTTGGAACCGATCAAACCCAAATGGCGTTGTATGTCGAAGACGAATGGCAAGTCAGTCCGAAGCTGACGGCAACCTTGGGCATCCGCTGGGATTATGACAGCTTGACGGCAAAGGGAGGGAAAGGCGGAGACTATGACAATGTCGCACCGCGCTTTTCACTGAATTATCGCCCCGACGCTCGATCCTCACTGCGATTTGGAGCCGGCTTGTTTTACGGCAAGCTATCCTACGCTGTCATTTCAGACGCTTTTCAGCGCAATACCAATTCAACCGGATTTTTAACGCAATTGAACCAATTGCAAGCGCTTGGCGTGATCCCTTCCACCACCGATCTATCCAAGATCACCTTCGAGGGGAATCTTGGCGTTTCGCCTTCTTGCACTACCGTGGCCACCTGCCCTTCCCCCGAACAGGTGCAAAGCCTGCGCGATTCCGCAACACTCAACGAAGCGCGCATTCTCAATCCCGATGGCTATGAAAGCCCGTGGAGCGTGCAGTTGAGCGGAGGATACCAATTCCAGGCGACCGATACGCTCAGCCTGAGCGCAGACCTTATCTATAGCCGTTCGCACAATCTTGTACGCTTACGCGATCTCAACGCGCCTGCGCCCTTCACTCCCAATCTTGCCAATTTGACTGAAACCAATATCGCGCTGCTGCGTAACCTGCCCGACAACTCGGCAAGGCTGGCACTTGCGCAGTCACTGGGGCTAGTACGTACGCAAGCAGCCGCAGATGCCAGCAGGCCGGTTGCGTTGGTTGGCGGAGGTGCACGTCAGATTACCGTTTCCGAAACTGAGGGGGAAGCCGAGTATAAAGCGCTTATCCTGCAAGCCAACAAACTGCGCGGGAATGATGGATATGCGTTCCGCTTCTCCTACACCTTATCCAAACTGACCAATGACACTGACGATATCAATTTCCGCGCAGCCAACAGCAACGATTTCAGCACCGAATGGGGGCCATCGGCGAATGATCGCCGCCACGTCATCTCCGCAATCGGGTACTGGTATCCCGCCGACGGCGTCAGCCTCAGTATTGCCGGCCTGTTCCAGTCGGGCCAGCCGGTCAATCTAGTGCCCGATGCGAGGATATTCGGCACGCAGGATCTGAATGGCGATGGCGCATCATTTGGCGAAAACTATGTCGGCAATTCGGATCGCTATCCAGGTACTGCGCGAAATTCGGCCCGCCTTCCCTGGTCGGCGACAATCGATTTAGGCGCAAGATATGCAATTCCCGGACTTGGCGGACGCCTCGAGCTTAGCGCCGACATATTCAATCTCTTCAACACCAACAATGAATCGGGCTTCGCAAATGCTGCTACCACCTCCAATCAGGTGCAGTTTGGCGGCGGCGCGCCGTTTATCCAGCGAAATGCCGGGCCACCTCGGCAGTTCCAGTTTGGTGCAGTGTTCAAATTCTAAATTGCTGCGTAAAAACCCAAAACAAAAGTGCCATCGTCGCCGCAGATCGGCGTAGCTGACATGATAGTAACTTGCTATGAATCCGGTAGTGGGAACAATCTGAGGAGCGGGATGTGTCGATCAGCCTGAATGTAAATGGCAAACCGGTATCGGTAGAGGCCGAACCAGATACCCCGCTGCTTTGGGTTTTGCGTGAGGATGTGGGCCTCACGGGCACCAAATTCGGCTGCGGCGTTGCGGCATGCGGTGCCTGCTCGGTCCATGTCGATGGCCAGATCACCCGTTCGTGCAGCATTGCCATCGCCGATGTCGCGGGTAAGAATGTGACGACCATTGAAGGTCTGAAGTCCGCTGACGGAACACTCCACAAGGTGCAGCAGGCGTGGATCGACGCGCAGGTGCCGCAATGCGGCTATTGCCAGTCGGGCCAGATCATGGCGGCAGTCGCGTTGATCCAGCAGACCGACCGCCCCACCGACGCGCAGATTGACGAGGCGATGACCAATATCTGCCGATGCGGCACCTATCCGCGCATCCGCAAGGCGATCCGCGCGGCCACCGGCCAGGCTGCGGCAGCAGTGAAGGGAGCGGCATGATGGCAGACAATCCCAATCCCGCGATCGACGAAACCGTAGCGGCTCCGGCCAAGAAAAAGGGCTTCAAGCGCCGCGCTTTCCTGATCGGTGGTGTCGCTGTGGTCGGCGCAGGGCTGTTCGGCATCAAGCTGGCGGACAGCAATGCGGCGAAAAAGGCGGTCGCGCTGACGACCGGAAAGGGTGAGCATAATTTCGCGACCTGGCTGAAAATCGCCCAGGATGACCAGATCACAATCTATTCGCCGCACACCGATATCGGGCAAGGGTCGAACACCGGTCTGGCGCAGATGCTGGCCGAGGAGCTCGATGCCGCTTGGGACAAGGTGAAGCTGGTTTCGGCCCCTGCCGAACCGTCCTTTGCCAATACCGGCCTTGGCCGCGGGTTCCTTGCCGAGATGACGGGGCAGCCGGGCATTATCGAGGGCATCCCGCAATCCTTCCTGTCGTTCATCGCGCGATCGATGAACCTGCAGATCACTGGCGGCTCTTCCGCGCTGCGTTTTACCGGGCAAAAGACTTTCCAGATGGTCGGCGCGGCAACGCGCGCGGCGCTGGTCGAGGTTGCGGCCAAACGGCTGGGTGTTCCCGCTGCCGAACTGACCACCGCCGACAGCAAGGTGATCCATGCCAAATCGGGCAAGTCGCTTCGCTATGGCGAGCTTGCGGCAGAGGCAGCGACGCGCTCGCTCGATAGCAATCCGAAGCTCAAAAACCCCAAAGATTACACGATAATGCGCCA
>DASUDM010000274.1:0-4490 GCA_036275575.1 Sphingorhabdus sp.
CGCAGGTCGTCATTTGGCGGAACCGCCATTGCCAGAACGGTCATATGGTCGAGCGCGGATATCCCAAAGCCGTTCAATATGCTGAGAACGACAATGCGCGGCACGCTGACCGAAGTCCACCCGCCCTGATTAGGGCGATCCATCGGGCCGCCGGGCGCTATGAAAGGTGAAAGGGCAAGATAGGCGTCGAAATTTTTCGCGTAGCCCGCAAGGCTTGCTGTCCTCAGGATAACCGAACCGCCTGTCGAATGCCCAAGCAGAAGCAGCTTTTCATCCGGATTCGCCTTTCTGACGAATGCGGCCACATCCGCAAGATCATCTTCATATTGCCCGCGATAGCTGACATCGCCCAACTTGCCATCAGGACCCGGGCTTAAACCGTGCCCGCGCAGATCGATCGAATATACAGTAATCCCGCGCCCGGAGAGCGCCTCGGCGACACCCTGCATCGCTGACGATGTGCCTGACGAACCGTGAACGGCAACGACAACCCCCATTCCTTTGAGACCGCGATGCAAGCGATAGGAAATTCGCGAACCATCTCGTGCCTTGAGAAAGTGCGGAGGCGGTTGCTCTGCGGCGTAGCGGCCCATGGTTTTGGACGATTTCTGGATCGCCGTGGTTGGCGGCGGGAAAGAGGGGGCGGTTAAAGCAAGAATCAGTCCTGCAATTGCAAGCAGGATCAGTGGCGTTGCCACCGCTATTCGAAGGATGTGTTTCACGTAAACGTGCCTTTCAGGAGTAGAACACGAATGACTGGCCACCTTTCAGTGTACATGTCTTTCCCAAATTCGCGGTTGGCAGGTCTGCTTCGCCAGTGGTAGGCGCGCGCTCATATGAATCCGCTTACTTTCAGGTCAGCGCCGCTTCTCAGCCGTTACGCGCTGTTGTCCATGCCCGTCATTGGCATCGTCATTGGCCTGATGGGCCCATATGAAAGTTACGGATCAATGAGCCTGGTCGCCCGACTGGGGCATTTTGCGCTTTGTGTAACCGTGATCGGTACCATGGTGATGACGGCAAGCTATTACACTGCCCGGCGATTTTTCCAGGGATATTGGCCGGTCTGGGCGGCGCTATGCCTGGACCTCCTTCTTACCGTGCCGGGCGTCTTTGTTATTCAGGGCAGTCTGGCCGTTTTTGCACCGCAAAGTTTGGGCGAAGTCCATCCGCAAGACCTTCTCTGGCAAAACCTCATCATGATGCTCGCTTTTCGTGCCAGCAGCCTGCTCCTTTCGTGGCGCCGCATACGTGACCGACCGCAATTGTTGACAAGGCCCGAAAGCAAGCCGCCCTCGGACGAGATCATCAGGCGCATGCCTTTTGGCCTTAGGGGCGAACGCATTCTGGCGCTGTCATCAGAAGATCATTATCTTCGTGTGCATACCCCAAAGGGAGAAGCTCTCATTCTAATGGCGCTCTCGCACGCGGTTCCTTTGGTGGGGGATGGATTCCTGGTGCACCGGTCACACTGGGTAGCAAGAGAAGCGATCAAATCGGCCGGTTCCACTTCGGTCAAGCTGGTTACCGGCTTGTCTTTGCCAATCAGCCGCCATCGCGCCAAGGAATTTCGAACCTGGCTGGATAGCCAAACGCCGGATTCGCATCTGCACGCCGCGGGTTGATAGATTGAAGGTTCAGTCTGCCGCGACCAGCCCGTTTCGGATCTTTAGTCGCTTGCCCACCGATACAATGGATTTGATGGCCGGCATCAGCTCCTCACCCAGATCGGTCAATTGATATTCAACCGACGGCGGTGAAGTCGGAACCACCGACCGCGCAACCACGCCAGCCGATTCCATATCCCGCAACCTCGTCGTCAGCATCTTGGCAGATATTTCAGGTATATCGCGTTTCAGCTCGCTGAATCGCCGCGCTCCACCGCTCAAATGCCAGATGATATTGGGCGTCCAAAGTCCGCCGATCAGCTGCATGCACTCACCCAATGGACATAATGGATCCATATTTTCGGCTCGGTTTTTGCGCATTTTCAAAGCCATGAGAACCCCCCGGTTACTTGGCGGTAACCGGAGAAAACCGGCACCTACTTGTTTAGTCAGTTTCCTCAATATATCTGGTTACCAATCGTAATCAACTAGAAATAGGAAATCAGAGACAGCCAGAAAGCCCGACCAATAGCGAAAATTTCCTGCGACTCGCGAAGGAACAATCGCTGCGTCATTTGCGGTCAGGCAAAGCGGCGATCAACCAGTCGACCGAGCGCCATCCGCGTCGTCATTCCATCCAAGAATAGCCAGAGAGAAGTATGAAACCCGAAACATCGACTGCATTTGCTCAGCGTCTGGGCATGGATCTGCCGCTTATCCAGGGGCCCTTCGGCGGAGGCTTATCTACCGTCGAGTTGACCGCAACCGTTTCCAACAATGGTGGACTGGGGTCATACGGTGCGCACAATCTGGAAGGCGAGGGCGTTGCGCAGATCATTGCATCCATCAAATCGCATACCGATCGCGCCTTCGCCGTCAACTTATGGGTCGGTGATCACGACCAAGGTGGTGACGACATGTCGCTGGAAACATTCCAGCGGGCCTGGCAATTTTACGAGCCCTATTTTCGCGAGTTCGGGCTGGAGCAACCCGAACCGCCGCTGCATTATCATCCCAAGTTCGATAGCCAGATTGATGCGTTGATCGAGGCGCGCCCGAACGCGTTCAGCTTTGTGTTCGGCATCCCGTCTGCAGCGATTCTGGAGAAATGCCGCAAATCGGGCATCGTCACCATCGGCGCGGCAACGACGCCTGCAGAAGTGGAGGCGCTTGATATGGCGGGTGTGGACGCCATAGTTGCTTCAGGTTTTGAAGCAGGTGGCCATCGCCCCTCCTTTATTGATCGCGCCGAAGACAGCCTCATGGGCACCGCAGTCCTTGTACGACTTGCAAGCAAGAAAACAGCAAAACCGATCATTGCAGCAGGCGGCATTGCCGACGCGACTGGTATTCGGTCAGCACTTGGCGCCGGAGCGCAAGCGGCACAATTGGGAACGGCATTCATTGCATGCAAGGAGTCCGGAACTGCGGACATTCACCGTGACGCACTCTTCTCTGGCCGCACAAGCCGAACCGTTCTGACTCGGTCCTATACCGGCCGGCTTGCGCGCGGCATCCCCAATCGCGTTATCGCCGAATTTGATCAGCGCGCTTCGGAATTGCCCCCCTTTCCGATTCACGGATGGTTTGTAGGCAAGCTGAAAGCCGCCGCCATGGCTGCCAATATCGAGGATTTTGTCTCGCTTTACGCAGGGCAGGCAGCGCCGCTGCTTGAACACCGCACTGCATCGGAGCTGGTCGCCGCCATCCGTGCTGAACTTTGAATTTTAGTTCCCCCTCCCAAGAAAGGAAAATCATGAAACTCTATTATTCTCCCGGCGCATGTTCGCTGTCACCGCACATCATTTTGCATGAACTCGGCAGCGAGTTCGATCTCGCCCGTGTCGATCTCTCCACCAAAAAAGTCGACGATGGGCGGGATTTCAAAGAGGTTACAGCGAAGGCCCAGGTGCCCGCACTCGAACTCGACGACGGCACAATTTTGACCGAAGGCGTTGCCATTGTTCAATATCTGGCCGACCAAAAACCGGAAGCTGGCCTGATGCCGCCGGTTGGCACCGTCGAACGGGCCCGCGTTCAGGAAACCCTGAACTTCATCTCATCAGAGTTGCACAAGGCATTTGGGCCGCTGTTCAATCCTGCCACGACCCATGAAGGCCGCGCCGCAGCGTCGGAAGCTGTCGCCAGCAAGCTTGCCGTTCTTGAAGCGCAACTGTCCGATGGTCGGCAATGGCTGGCCGGCGATACTTTCTCGCCCGCCGACAGCTATGGATTTGCGGTAACCCGCTGGGCGCCGTTTCAAGGAATCGTACTCGACCACTGGCCCAACATCTCCACCTGGTTGAACAGGGTAGAGTCACGATCCGGGGTTCAGGCTGCGCTTGCATCAGAAGCCTGAACCCTGTTGGAGGCGCGGGCGTCGCTCGACAGCACACCCCTACCCCGACGGGAGTCGGCGCTCGCGCCTCCAAATCAGCTCGAAACTTGAAATGCCCAATTGCCCAAGCTTTTCTGGCGCCTAGTCGGCAAAGTAAGAGAATTATATATATTTAATAAGGATTTATGGTGTTTGAAATCAAAAAAGCCGTGCTCATTTCTGCTTGGGTTTTTGCATTGCCGAACATGGCTCATGCTCAAACCTATATCGGCGTTTCAGCGGGCGTTGCTTTACCGGAAGACGCGCGCAACAAGGGAGAATTCACAGCAAATGCTCCAGCGACCACACTGTTCCCGGCAATTGCGAACGGAACCGCAGTGGCCTGGAAAACCGAATATGATGCCGATCTCAACGCCAGCGTCCAAATCGGCCACCGTTTTGACAATGGCTTCCGTGTCGAAGCGGAACTCAATTACACCCGATCCGCAATTTCGAAGCACAGTGGGATGACATTCGGCTCGACAAATATCGACGGCAGGGATGCA
>DASUDM010000275.1:0-4297 GCA_036275575.1 Sphingorhabdus sp.
CGGCAATTCGATACCGCGCTTGATGATATCGTCATCAAACTTCGAATAGAAGATATCGGCAGTCAGGCGGACATTGTCCGAAAGGTCGCCCTGCAAGGTTCCGCCTAGGCCAAAACGCTTCAGATTGGTCGAGGTAACGAATGATTTGTTACCTGCGATCAGGCGGGCGCCCGCAAAGTCGTTATAACCCCAAGCGTTGTATTCCTGAACCTGGTAAGACTCGTCTACATAGCTCGCGGTCAGTGCGATGCCGATGGTGTCGCCGCCAAATTGGTCGATATAGGTCGCGTTGACGCGATAGCCCTTGTCATCGGATCCGGCATTCAGCTTGCCCAGATCGGTGATGCTTCCCTTTACGCCGAAAGCCAGCACGCGCTTGCCGGTTTCAAGCGGTCGCGCGGTGCGAATGTCAACCGTACCCACAAGACCCTGACCGATGATGTTGGCTGCGGGTGTCTTGTAGACATTGACCTGGCTGACCATTTCCGAGGGGTATTGGTCGAACTCGACGGCGCGGTTGTCGCCGGTCGAGGTTTGCTCGCGACCGTTGAGAAGGGTCTGCGACAGATCGGGGCCAAAGCCGCGGATCGAGATGAACGCCGAGCGGCCGTTCAGGCGCTGCGAGGTCAAACCCGGAAGGCGGGCAATCGACTCAGCAATCGACGCATCAGGCAGCTTGCCGATATCTTCGGCGGAGACCGATTCAACAATTTGCTCGGCATTTTTCTTTTCGGCGACGGCGCTTTCCAGTGCCGCGCGGAAACCGGTTACGACAATCGCACCCTCTTCCTCAGCCACATCTTCGGCCGCAGCGTCTTGTGCATATGCTGCACTCGGCAGCGCAGCAAAAGCGGCAAGCGCCAGCGCGGTAGCGCTGGTCGTTTGCGCCAGGCGCGCACGTACTTCATTCGTTTTCCACGAAGCAGACATCCTGTATCCCCTCATTTGCGGCCCAGTCGTTGCTGCACCGCTTGTTGCAACTTCAAATGCATGGCCACCCAGTTTGGCCATCACCATTCAAATACTACGCGCGGCGCGGCTAATGACAGTTATTCACATACGTATTCAGAATTATGCGGTAACGACGTTGCACGAATGCCGCACCCTGCTTATGGAATGTTGCAGGAGAGCCGGTCGCAACACATGCCGCCACATAAACCAACATCGTTTGATATCGCGCAACTTGCCGGGGTTTCGCAGCCTACGGTTTCGCGCGCGCTGCGGGGTAGCCCCTCGGTTTCCGAGCAAACACGCAAACGTATCGAGGCGATTGCGCAGCAGTTGAATTACAAGGTGGACAAGAACGCTTCGAGCTTGCGGACCCAACGCTCGAACACATTGGCGCTACTGTTTTTCGAAGACCCGACTCCTGACGAAACGGGCATCAACCCCTTTTTCTTATCGATGCTCGCCTCAATTACGCGGACCGCGGCCCGCCGGAACCATGATCTGCTGATTTCGTTTCAACAACTGTCGGCAAATTGGCATGTCGATTATGAAGACAGCCGCAAGGCTGATGGCATCATCCTGCTCGGCTATGGCGATTATGAATTGTACCGACCGAAACTTGAGCAACTGGTCGAACAGGGAACGCATTTCGTTCGCTGGGGCCTGGTTGGCGGCCAGGATGAAGTCGGAACCGCTATTGGCTGCGACAATATGGATGGTGGAAGGCTTGCCGCTGAACATCTGATTGCCCATGGCCGAAAGCGGATTGCCTTTCTGGGTGATGCGTCCAACCATTATCCCGAATTCCGGGATCGGTATATGGGCGCCAGCCAAGCCATATCCGCCGCCGCTCTCGAAATCTCTCCAAACCTCAGGGTAGATGCACTCAACACCGAGCAAGCGGGATTTGATGCCGCAAAGCAACTCATCGAAAGCCAAGTGCCGTTCGATGCGATCTTCGCCGCCAGCGACCTGATTGCGATAGGCGCTATACGAGCTGTCGAAGATGCGGGGCTAAACGTGCCACGCGATGTTGCCATTATCGGCTTCGACGATATTCCTGCAGCCAGCCTGGCCCACCCGCCGTTGACCACGGTGCAGCAGGATTACCGTCTGGCAGGCGAAGTGCTTGTCGATGCGCTGTTAAAGCAGATTGAAGGCAAGGTAGCAGAGAGCCACACCCTCCCGGCGAAACTGATTGTACGCAAGTCCTGCGGTGCGCATTAAGGACACGTATTCGTATACGTAAGGCCCGCGGCGCGTTGGCGATATTGCCCCGCCGCCATTTCGCTGCCAACCTGCTGCAAAATATAATCGGGAGAGGGTTATGGAAAAGCCGCGTCAGGGCTTTTGGGGTCTTTGGAATATTTCGTTCGGCTTTTTCGGCATCCAGATTGGCTTTGCCCTGCAAAATGCCAATATGTCGCGTATCTTCCAGTCCTTGGGGGAAAGCCTCGATAATCTGACTGCCCTTTGGATCGCAGCGCCGCTCACCGGCCTGCTCGTGCAGCCAATAATCGGCCATATGAGTGACCGGACATGGCTGGGCAAACTCGGTCGCCGCCGCCCTTATTTCCTCGCAGGCGCGATCATGGCGTCGCTGGCGCTGTTCGTAATGCCCCTTGCCCCTGCCCTTTGGTTTGCAGCGGTCATGCTTTGGATACTCGATGCATCAATCAATGTATCGATGGAACCATTCCGCGCTTTCGTCGGGGATATGTTGCGCAAGGATCAACACACGGCAGGCTATTCGCTACAAACCGCGTTCATCGGTGCGGGCGCCGTAGTTGGCTCTGTTTTCCCTTGGGTGCTGGATCATCTCGGCGTCGCCAACGAAGTGGCGGGAGGTGGAATTCCCGATACGGTCAAATTCAGCTTCTGGTTTGGCGGTTTGATTTACTTGCTGTCGGTATTGTGGACCGTGTTCAGCACGAACGAATATAGCCCTGAAGAGTTGCGTGCGTTCGGCCAGGAAGGCGCCGAAGGCGACGGTTCAACCATTCGCGCCCTCGCGGCCCGCTCGGCCAACAGCGCATTGATTTGGGTGATACTCGGATTTGCGGTGGCGGCCTTTGTCGCCTTTGCCGACCTTGAGAAGGAGGTTTACCTGCTCGGGGGCCTGATGGCGGGATATGGGATTGCCAGCCTGGTTGCCATCCAGCTGGCCAAAAGCGGCCGCGACAATAACATGCTCAGCCATATTGTCGGCGATTTCTCGGGAATGCCGGAAATCATGAAGAAGCTGGCCTTGGCCCAATTCTTCAGTTGGTCTGCGCTGTTCATCATGTGGATCTATACCACCCCCGTCGTTGCCCAATATGCCTTCGGGTCAAGCGATCCCGCCTCGGCTGCCTATAATGAAGGTGGCAACTGGGTCGGCATCCTATTCGCCGTTTACAATGGCGTCGCTGCGCTGGCCGCCTTGTTCCTTCTGCCTAAACTGGCCGAACGCATCGGTAAGGTGCGGACGCATATGGCCTGCCTGCTAGCAGGTTCTGCGGGGTTTGCCATGTTCCTGTTTATACGCGATCCGCAAATGTTGCTGCTCGCCGAAATCGGTATCGGCATCGCATGGGCATCGATCCTCGCCATGCCTTACGCAATCCTCGCCTCCAGCCTGCCGCAGGGCAAGCTTGGCATTTATATGGGGCTGTTCAACGTCTTCATCGTTGTACCGCAGTTGCTGGTGGCGACGGTAATGGGCACGATCCTGAAGGCGTTTTTCCCGACCGAGCCGATCTGGACCATGGCCTTTGCTGCCGTCGTTATGGCGTTGGCGGCACTGGCAACCCTTAGGGTCAAGGAGCCCGCTTAAGCGCGGATCCAGATCCTGCGCCCGCCAGCATCGGAGACTACCGATCCGCCAGTGCCGACAGGCTCTTCCCTGCCGCTCGTGAAAAAGCCGACCATTTCGCTGTCAGTTACATCGACATGGGCGAGTGTTCGGTTGCCATCTGGCGTCAACGCCACCACAACCCCGCCTTTCGGATTACCATCACGGCCGTAAAAGACGGTATAGGTTTCAACTTTGGCTGAACCGACATAGTCCTTGTCGAGGTCGGGCACCCGCTCTCGCGCAGCATCCGCCTCTGCCTGGTAATCGAAATTCTGCGGGAATTGCGCGGCAGCAAGGGGCTTGTTCGAAACGACGATGCAATGATTGTCGGTCGCAAAACCGCCATTGGCGAAAAGGAAGCCGTTGGTGCCTTCCTTGCGTAGTTTTTCGACCATCGAAACGACAGCATGGCTCATATAGTTGGCGATCGGCCCGCCACCAAAGGTCAGACCGCCAAATACCGTTGCAGGTTTGTCGACTGGCCATCCAAGAATCCGCCGCGCCATTTTGGGC
>DASUDM010000276.1:0-6487 GCA_036275575.1 Sphingorhabdus sp.
TATCGTCGCCGCAGGCCTCGCCCGCCGCTGCACCATCCAGCTGAGCTATGCCATCGGTGTTGCAGAACCGCTCTCGGTCTATGTCGATCTGCACGGCACGGGCACAGTCGACGAAGGCAAGCTGGAGGCCCTGCTGCCGCAACTGGTGCGCCTGACACCCAAGGGCATCCGTACGCATCTGGGACTCAACAAGCCGATCTACAAGAAGACCGCGGCTTACGGCCATTTCGGTCGCACCGCTGATGGTGACGCATTCCCCTGGGAACGCACCGACTTGGTCGACAAGCTGAAGGCTGCGCTCGCCTAAACCAGCGCGGGCACAGCCGACGGGCTGTTGGAGTAAGAGGAACGGGCGCTGGCAACCCTGTTGCGCCCGCTTTCTTTTGCCCGGTACAAGGCCATGTCAGCGCGGCGGATTGCATCGCTGATATCTTCGTCAGGCTCGATCAGCGCTGCGCCGATGCTCGCCGTGAACTGCAAAATGTCATAGGGCCTGTCCAGCCGGGTCGAGGCTACGGCGGAACGCAGCAGTTCCGCCATTTGCAACACCGCATTGGGATCGGTGGGTTTGAGGAGGACGACAAATTCCTCCCCGCCGAAACGGGCCACTTCGCCAAAACCCTTGCAGCAATTGAGCAGCGTTTGCGACGTCGCGACCAACACACCGTCGCCGACACCATGCCCGTGCATATCGTTGATCTGCTTGAAATGATCGAGATCAATCATCAGCACCGCGCCAAATCGGCGGCGGTTCGATTGCTTTTCGAGTAGCGCCTCAAAACCGCGACGATTGGCAACGCCAGTCAATGCATCCACCGTCGATGCCGTATAGTGGCGTGCGACAAGATCGGTCGTGATCGCCATCATCAACAGGAAAGCCAGGCTCAAGGCAAAGATCGCCGAGGTGAAGTAGAAAATCATCATATATTGCGACCATTGGCTGGTCTGCGCATATTCCTGCGACTGGTCGAGCGTGAAGTAAAAGGCGAAGCGCACAACATAGCATAGCCAACACATAGCGATGACGAAGGCCGTCACATTGTCCAACCGGCCGGCGCGATGGCGAAAGAAGCGCGGTACCGCCAATGTCAGTATTGCAATCGCAACGATCGAGGCATTTGGAACACGGATCGCTACGCTATCGACGATGAAGGTCGCAGCAAAATTGATAATAAGACCAACAGAAAGCAGCCAGGCGACCGGGCGCACAGGAACGCGATCACCATGTCGCACCAGAAATGCATCCGCCGTGTAGACCAGCACCAGCCAGTGCAACGGAACCGCCAGCGTGAAGAACCAGCCGGGAAAATAGTCGCGCTGGGTATCGAGTATGATCGCCAGCATCCCCATGCCAAAAGCGGCCGTCCCCAGCCGTGCCGACGCTGAACCGCCTTCTGATCTGGCAAGCGCCATAAATACGGCCGTAAAAACGCCGTACATGACAGGGAGGACCCAGAAAAAGATTTTGTCGGTGATCACGGTGCCGCATTTAGCCGACAACCGCTAACTCCGATGTAACCGCAATGGTGTAAATCCGGTAAAACGCAAAATGCGCGGCACAGGGTTGCACTCCCCCCAGTTTTCGCTAATCGCGCCCGCCATGACTGCGCACAAAGCCGGAGATCCAACAACGCTGGGCCGCCTCTATGGGCGATCCAAGGGAAAGAAGCTGCGCGCTGGCCAGCAGGATTTGCTCGACAATCTGCTGCCGCAAATCGCGGTGCCCACGGACGGGCCGGTCACCGCAGAGCGCCTGTTCGGTTATGATCGCCCGCTGCATTTCGAAATCGGCTTTGGCGGCGGAGAGCATATGGCCTACCGCGCTGACATGCTTCCCGATCATGGTTTTATCGGCTGCGAACCGTTTGAAAATGGCGTCGCGCAAGCGCTGACCCATGTCGACAATTACAACGGCATGGGGCCGCTCGCCAATATACGCATCCATATGGGGGATGCGCTCGAAGTGCTGGCCCGAATTCCCGATGCCTCTTTGACCTTTGTCTATCTGTTGCATCCCGATCCATGGCCCAAGGCGCGGCACGCCAAGAGGCGAATGATGAACGACGGCCCGGTGGACATGATCGCGGCTAAGCTGAAACCGGGCGGCGAGTTCCGCTTTGGTACCGACCATCCGGTTTATCTGCGTCATGCGCTGATGGTGATGCAAAAGCACCGGCACCAATTTGACTGGCTGTGTGAAAGACCAAAGGATTTCCTGGTGCGTCCGGGCGGATGGCCCGAAACCCGCTATGAGGCCAAGGCCCGAAATGTTTACGGGCACGAGGTCTGGTATTTCCGCTACCGGCGGAAAGAAGCGACTTCAGCTTAACGCAGCTATCGCGCGCATTCGAGCGGCGCGTTCATCATCGGCCCGCCGTGCAACGGGCAAGATGTGCCTGTGCTTTGGCCCCGCTATGCCATTCACCCCAAACCAGCGTCTGGCCGTCCATCTCGACCTCAAAGTCCTGACGATCCTCGATCGAGGTAATGAGTGCCTGGGTCGACGGCACCGCAAACATGATCATTCCGATCGAATCGCGCCATGGCAGCGGGGCGTGAAAGGCTGTCACTTTCTGCTTTTCTCCAGATTGGGTCAGCGTCACTTTGGCCCGCTTGACTTTCGCTGTGCGCGGTATGCTGCCGCCATAGAAACCGATGAAGGTGCCTCCTCCATCCTGCTTCCAGTCCATCATGACGACTCCACCGCGAAGCGTAAGGAACATGGCAACACAAGTATTCCGATTATGGTCCTCTTTGCCAAAATCCCAGGTTCCGGCCTTTAGTTCACGATAAAGCGGGTCCTTCATCTTCTCTGCTTCGGCCGCTTCTTCTCCTTTGCGGATGATTTCCATCCATTTTGCCCACTCTTCAGGATCATAGTTCATGGCAGGAAGGCTGCTGGCATAACTCGCGTCATCCTCCTCCTCGGGTGCAGCCTCTTCCATCGGACCCATGGGCGCACAGCCCAGCCAGCCTGCATCATTGCCACCTGTCGGATAGAATCCGGGTGGACAACGACCTTCGGCCGACGCGGCGTACCAATTCGCAGCAAACGGGAAGCACAACAGGAACAGGAAGCAGGCCAAAGCCTGTCCAAATCGGTACGGCGTGAACATTCGCATAGCCTTTCCTTTACATTCCAAAATCGTTCGCCTGCACCCAGCGACTTTCCTGATAATGGTGCTGTGACGCGCCACCACGTCAAACTGCCTTGCGCACCGGTGCTTAATCCCCACTGTTAAGCCGCAACCATATATGTTGAGGTTCAATCGCTAGCCTGCAACGCTATTGCACCTCTCCCGCCCCGGCTATCGTTGCAGGCTAGTCATGATGTTCAACCGCGCCACGGGCCCAGATATTCTTCCCGTCAACCATTGCCGCCGCACTCCATGACAGCAGGAGAAATTATCGGGCGAGAGCGGCCCTGATCTTGGACAAATATGTCCTGCCGACCCGGACCTCAGATCCGTCCAGCAATACAAGGATCAATGCTCCGAATGGCGCCTGCTTGACGCGCGCGATTGCATTGCGCCGTACAATAACGCTGCGATGCACGCGCCAGAATTGCGACACGTCGATCCGCCGTTCGATTGATGCGAGACTCTCGGGATAGCTGTAGTTCGTATCGGGGAGGCATATCGTCACATAATCACGGTCTGCTTCGAAACGGAGGATGTGCTCGGGTGGAATGCGAACATATTCGTTGCGCATCCGCACCCAGAATTCCTGAACCCCGCGTGCGTTGTCGTTCAG
The DNA here is from genome assembly GCA_036275575.1 of Sphingorhabdus sp. Taxonomy (GTDB): domain Bacteria; phylum Pseudomonadota; class Alphaproteobacteria; order Sphingomonadales; family Sphingomonadaceae; genus Sphingorhabdus_B. The sequence goes on from DASUDM010000276.1 coordinate 3,754, forward strand.
CGATCGCTTCAGATTTGTCAGTGTCTCGCGCAGTTCCGAAATCTGTTCGGATTGCTTTTGAGTCATCAGCGAGGTGCGTGCGCGTTCCATCGCCATTGCAAATCGTCCGGGCTCGACCGGCTTGGTGACATAGTCGATCGCCTGCGCTTCGAACGCCCGAAGGGCATAATGATCAAAGGCCGTTACGAAGACAATGGCGGGCGGGGAATCGCCCAATTCATTGAGAAGTTCAAAGCCACTGCCGCCCGGCATTTCTATATCAAGCAACAATATGCCGGGCGTGAGCTCTTCGATAAGCCGCTTCGCGGATAGGATATTATTTGCCTCATCGACCCGCCCAACCCATTCAAACTGTTTTAAAATGCGGATCATCCTGCGCCGGGCTAGCGGCTCGTCGTCAACCACGAGTACATTGATTTGGTTCATGTGGCTCCAATTGGACGCAGACAGATATGGGGCTTTGCCATTTCAAGGATTTCGCATCAATGCGAATTGCGGAGTGATTGAACAGACAAGGATGCCGGTCTTATCTCTGACCGACCGGCTTCGCGAACAGTCTTGCAAGGTCTTTGCGTGACCGCACGTCGAACGTGCGAAGCAACTGGCACACCATATTGCGGACGGTGAAATGCGATAGATGCAACCGACGGCCGATATCCTTGTTTGACAGGTTAAGCTTCAACAGATTGATCAATTGTATCTGACGCGGCGTAAGCATTGTTGCGGCCGCCTGCACAGCTTCGTTTTGCGGTCGTCGGAGCATGCCATCGACTATCACCTGGCTTCCCTCCGGCAGGATCGAATGCAAGGTTGAAAGAAAGTCGCCCGCTTCGGCTGTTTTAACGGCGATCAAAGTGAACCGTCCGCCACACTTTGGTTCGGATGCTGTCAAGGCAGATACACCCCGTCCCTCCCAATCAGGGTCCGACTTGAAAATCTTTGGCTGCGCGTGAAGGTTCATGGTCCCTATCCCGAAAGGAGCGAAGATCGGTGAGCCCTTATCTTTTGCCGCAGGGCAGAATGCGCGCAATCGACACTTGCCGAACGACAACCCCTTAGGGGACCAGTGAAAAACTTATCGACCAATGGCTTGTTCCAGCCGATGGATGGCGAGGATTATCCCACAAGCAATGGTTCGACGTATAACCAGTTGCAGACAAGCAGTAGGTCTGTGCTCGGGTTGCGGCTGCTTTCGCTAATTACATCTTATGTCGGCCACCACTGGCGGACGAGTAAGACTTTTTTGCTGCATCGGGGCGTAGCGAGATGATTAGCGCTGTGTCGCTGACGACCGGGGCTTTCACCACCGTCGTCGCGGCCAGATGGATTTCGGGGCCGGATCCGGGCACAGCCTGACTGGCTCCACGGTCACAGCCTGCAAGCAAAAGCACTAGCAGCAGCAATAGCATTATATCGTAATGATCGGGCGCATTCATAAATGGCTATCCCAGTTGGGTGCGAGTGTATGGCAGCTCAAAACATATGAAATCATAGACCGTTGTTGCCTTCGCCCCCCGGTTTCACAACATTCTAGCGCATAGAGACATTGCCATGCATCGTCAGCGCGGAAAGGAGGACCGGTGCATTAGCTTGGCCAGCTGCTTCCACGCGTCCGGTATATGGTCAGGCCACGCTCCAGGGGATGTCGAGCGTTGCGCGATAGAGCCCCGGTCGGGCAACACCCGCCGAGAAATGGCCATCATCTCCGAAGCGGGCACGAATTCGTTCTGCCACATTCTTCAGGCCAATCCCCATGCCCGGAGTGCGTCCGGAAACAGCTTCGATAGGCATGTCATTCTCCACTGACAATTTTAACCTTCCGGACTCGCATTTGGCCATCAAGGCTATGCTCGTCTTACCAGTCATCTGGCCGACGCCATGCTTGATTGCATTTTCAACCAGCGGTTGCAGGATCAGGCTGGGCACTAAGGCGCTGCCGGTTTCCGGCGAAACGTCAATGTGGAAATCCATTCGATCGGAGAAACGCTGATGTTCGATCGCCAGATACTCTTCCTGCAATGCAAGCTCGTCGGCCAGCGGAACGTCGTTGAACGGGTCGAGCGTCAAAGTCGTGCGCAGGAATGTGGAAAGCGACAACACCATTTTCTCGGCACGGGTGGCAGAGCCTTCTTCGATCAAGCCGGCTATCGAGTTCAGCGTATTGAAGAGGAAATGCGGATTCACCTGATACCTCAGTGCGCGCATTTGCGCTGAAAGCGCTTCTTCGCGAACCGCAGCAAGCCTTCGTTCCTGCTCGCGCACTTCAAAACTGTACAGAAGGGTTAGGAAAAGACATGACCAGCCGAAATAGGTCGCCATGCACATGAAAATCGCACTGGCGTTCGCCGCCACGCTGAAATCGACCTCCACATTCGGGTACAGAAACCAGAATGCTTCCCTCGCAATCATGAAATCGAGTGAAGCTACCGCGCTTGAAATAACAAAACAGTATAGAAGGTTGAGCAACATATTCTTGCTCCGCCAAGCAAGAACGAGCAGCGACATCGCAGTGATCGAAATTATGCCGGTTATACCATCGATCGAGCCCGAACGGCCAGCAAATCTGGCGCCGGGAGCGCCTCCACTGAAATATGCCACTGCGGCATAAAAAACGCCATTGAGAACAAGGTAGACGGCAGCAATCTTGATCGCTGCCACCAAAATTGAGTCGCGGGCTGGAATGGAGAACTTCATTATGACCGGTTCGCTTTGTTTTCCGTAAATGGCTCCGATA
>DASUDM010000277.1:0-2266 GCA_036275575.1 Sphingorhabdus sp.
CATCGGTCGCGGCGAGAATTGCGCCGACCAGGACGCATTCGAACGCAAGCTGCTCGCCATCCGCAAGCAGGCGCAGAACCCGCTTTTTGCATTGGAAGAAAAGCACGGTCTTCCCGGCCTCGGCGGCTTCTACATCCCTTCGATGTCGACGCGCACCGTTGTCTATAAGGGTCTGCTGCTCGCGGGGCAGGTTGGCTCCTTCTACGACGATCTGCGCAATCCGCTCTGCCAATCGGCGCTCGCGCTCGTCCACCAGCGCTTTTCGACCAATACTTTCCCGAGCTGGAAGCTCGCCCACCCCTATCGCTTTGTCGCGCATAATGGCGAGATCAACACGGTTCGCGGCAATGTGAACTGGATGAACGCGCGCCGCCGCACGATGGAATCGGACCTTATGGGCCCCGATCTCGACAAGATGTGGCCGATCATCCCGCACGGCCAGTCGGATACGGCGTGCCTCGACAATGCGCTCGAATTGCTGCTTGCCGGTGGATACAGCCTCGCCCACGCGGTGATGATGCTGATCCCCGAAGCATGGGCGGGCAACCCGATGATGGATGCCGACCGCCGGGCATTTTACGAATATCATGCTGCGCTGATGGAGCCATGGGACGGCCCTGCTGCCGTCGCGTTCACCGACGGCCGGCAGATCGGCGCAACGCTCGACCGCAACGGCCTGCGCCCGGCGCGTTTCTGCGTCACCGATGACGACCATGTAATCATGGCATCCGAAAGCGGCGTATTGCCGATCAAGGAAGACAATATCGTCCGCAAATGGCGTCTCCAGCCGGGCAAGATGTTGCTCATCGATATGGAGCAGGGCCGGATCATCGAGGATGAGGAAATCAAGGCGCAGCTTGCGACCAAGGAACCTTATGCCAAGTGGCTCGAATCCGCGCAGTACAAGCTGAAGGACCTCGACGAGGTCGAAGTCACGGACGGCGCTCTCGCTAACGATCACAGCGCATTGCTCGATCGCCAGCAGGCCTTTGGCTATACCCAAGAGGATATCAGCAAGTTCCTCGAGCCGATGGCAACCAATGGCGATGACCCGCTGGGATCGATGGGGACAGACACGCCGATTGCCGTTCTCTCGAACAAGCCGCGCCTGCTCTACGATTATTTCAAGCAGAATTTCGCGCAGGTCACCAACCCACCGATCGATCCGATCCGCGAAGAACTGGTGATGAGCCTGGTCAGCATGATCGGCCCGCGCCCCAACCTGCTTGGCCATGATGCAGGTACGCACAAGCGGCTTGAGGTTGACCAGCCGATCCTCACCAACGCCGATCTCGCCAAGATCCGTTCGGTCGAACAGGCACTCGATGCCGCGTTCCGCGCCGAAACCATCGATATCACCTGGGATGCCGCAAGTGGTGCTGCTGGCCTCGAAATGGCGATCAAGGAAATGTGCTGGGCAGCGACCGAGGCGGTGCTGCAGGACAAGAACATCCTGATCCTTTCTGACCGTGCCCAAGGCCCGGACCGGATTGCCATGCCCGCATTGCTGGCGACCGCAGCCGTGCATCACCACCTCGTCCGCCAAGGCCTGCGCATGCAGACCGGCCTGGTTGTCGAAACCGGCGAAGCGCGCGAAGTGCACCATTTCTGTGTGCTTGCAGGCTATGGCGCCGAAGCGATCAACCCCTATGTAGCCTTTGAAACGCTCGAGGAAATTCGCGTACGCCAGGGCCTGCAGCTTTCGACCTACGAAGTGCAGAAAAACTACATCAAGGCGGTCGGCAAGGGCATCCTCAAGGTCATGTCCAAGATGGGGATTTCGACCTATCAAAGCTATTGCGGCGCGCAGATTTTCGACGCGGTCGGCCTGTCGTCCGAATTCATTGCCAAATATTTCACCGGCACCGCGACGACCATCGAAGGCGTCGGCCTGGCTCAAATTGCCGAGGAAACCGTCCGCCGCCATGCCGCGGCCTATGGCGACAATCCGATCTATCGCAACATGCTCGATGTCGGTGGCATCTATGGATACCGCATCCGGGGTGAGGACCATGCCTGGACGCCGAACAGCGTTTCCAAATTGCAGCACGCAGTACGCGGCAACAATCCGAAGGAATATGAGGAGTTTGCCCGCTCGATCAACGAACAGAGCGAGCGCCTGCTGACCATTCGCGGATTGATGGAGTTGAAGCCGGCAGACAAGCCGCTCGACATCAGCGAAGTCGAACCCGCATCCGAAATCGTCAAGCGCTTCGCCACTGGCGCGATGAGCTATGGCTCGATCTCTTGGGAAGCGCACACCACA
>DASUDM010000278.1:0-7696 GCA_036275575.1 Sphingorhabdus sp.
CAGTTGCGCGTTGATTGGCGCATTGGCGAAGTAAACGTCATGCTCGATCGTCTCGATCAGGTTGCCGTCGTTATCGGTTACCTTGGCGACCAAGCGGTTGTTACCTGCCTGGATGCCGATCCCCCGCCATATTGCGATGCGAAGCTTGCCGTCGCCGCTCTTTTTCGTGCCATCATAGTTGAGCGGATCGACAGGAGTTCCATTGACCGAAAGTTCAACCTTTTGACGCGGAAGATGTTTGAAGACGACGCGGATGGTTTTGACGCGCGGGTTATGATCGACACCCGGGAAGATGAAACCAACACCTGGCTGCTGGCCGACAAACCAGTCGCGATCCGCGCCAGCGGCTTCCTGATCGGACGCAGCTTCGGGCATCGGAACGGCATTTCGTGTAGCATCTGCGCGGGGATCAACCGTTTTTGCACGGAAATCGGCGCGTTTCAAACTACCGCCTCGCCCTTCGACAAAACGTGAGATCGCACTGCCTGCGCTGCGAGTATTCTGGGCGCAATCAACAGGTGCTTGGTCCAGCGGAAAAGTCGATGGATCTATCTGGACGACATGCAGGCCGGGCACGACACCTTCAAAATGATAGCGACCATCACGGTCGGTTACCGTGTAACTGCCGTCCTGAAGCATTACACGGACGCCGGCGATGCCCTTTGCCTGGCGCGGATCGATCGAGCAGCCGCCTTCGGTCACGCGGCCGACGATCGTGAAGCGTTCGGAAATGCCATCGCGAATGATACGAATGGCCGCGTCGACGGTATCGCTAGTAGTGCCGCGATTATCCCGGGCAGATGCTCGGTTCACGGCATCGCCTGGGCGTGCATCGACACGAACCTCCGCCAGATAGGTCAAAAGCCCTGATGCACCGCCAGCAAGTGGCGGCAATATCACCGAAAATTGCGCGCCATCATCGGTCGCGTTCGCGGTAACCGGCGACCCGTTGTAGCGAACGCTGTTCAGGCGTAAGCGCATGGAATTAGGCAATATATCGGTTACGGTGACCGGTCCGCTGATGCGGGTTCGATCCGGATTTCGCACTTCGATGCGGTATTGCACAACATCCCCTGGCATGGCGGTGGCTGCCGATGTCGTTTTACGCAACTGCAAGCTACCGCCGGGTCGATCCATGGGGATATCGATGCGAACCGGCGCAGGGTCGCTCAATGTTATGATGCCACCATAAGAACCCGGCGCAATGACGAACTGGCCGCCATCGGGACGTGTGAGCAGTGAAATTTCTCCAGGTGTTGCTACCGAAGGGTGCGTGTATGGCGCAGGAGGCGTCACAATCAGTCGGTAATTGCCCGGCCTCAGGAACGGAAAGCGGTAAAATCCTGCAGAGAAATCATATATTTGTCCACCGCTGTCGCGCACCTGTGATCCTGTGACGATCGTATTCGGGAAAATGGAAACGCCATCGTCGCCAAATACGTCTGCAGGCGCTCCGGTGGTTGCATCGACGATGGTGATCCGGGTGCCATTGACAGAAGAACCGTCAGCACTGTCGAAAGTCAGGCCAAATGGGTCGACAAGAATGCTGATTTCGGTGCTCGCGATCAAGCCACCGCCCAGCGTTTCATCGAGTTCGACGCGAATTTGGTCGCCCGGACGTACCGAAAGCACGCAATCACCATGTACCGGGGCAGGTGGAATTGCGCTGGTATTAACCAGAGCGACAAAAATCGAGCTGTTCGCTGCTGTTTCCGTCAGGAAGATATGCTCGCGATCACCGGCGTCGGTAACAATTTCTGCCTCGAAGCTGTCAATTGCAGCAGGATCGAGGTTTCGTGCTGGAGATGTCACGCGCAACACAATCGGTTCGCCTGCGCGGATCGATGAAGTTGCACTTAAAGAAGCAGGATTGGTCGAAAATCCGGCAAACGCGCCCTGTAGATTGACCGGCTGCAGACCTGAACTGGCGCGGCACATGGTTTGTGGCACATTGAACGACGTGTTTGCGCCAGAATTGGCAAAATGAAACACTTCCAGCGCAGTTGGCTGCGGCGGATTTGATCGGTCGACCACGATATCGACATTGTTTGAAGGACGAGACAAAGTCTGTCCGCCCGAAGTCCATTCGGCCTGCGCAGTGTTGCTAATGATATTTGGCAAGACTTGCGCATGCGCGGGAAGGCAGGCGGCAGCCAAGTGGGCAGCTGCCGCCAGCGTTCCTGCGCTTTTGACAAAGAGTTTGGTAAACGGCTTCATAAGAAGTTGGGGCGGCAAGCGGCAAACCGCCTGTCGCCCCTACTTTCTATCAGTCAATGGTTACGCGGAAGACGAGCGTACGGGTTTCTCCCGCCGCAATATTCGCAAGCGTTCCCGAAACGATGTTCGTACCGCCATTAAAGCTACCTGTTCCGCTACCGGGCGTGCATGTAGACCCGCTGACGACAGTTCCATCGGTCGCCGGTGTAAAGCTTCCGAGGAAGGTTACATCGGGAACCAGTGCAAGGTCGTCCGACACCGCAACGTTGGTTGCCGTTGCCGCGCCTGCGGCGTTGCTGACCACGATGCAGTATTCGACAACTGCGCCCGGAATAGCTTTCGGATTGGATGCGCTAACGCCATCGGATACAACACGGCTCAACTTTGTCACCGTGAGAGCAGCCGCCGAAACAGTATAGTCGTCGCCTGCGGTTTCCACGCCATCACGGCTGGTATCGGCGAAGATCGTTTCAACGCCGGCGGTGTTGGCAGTGCCGTCAGTGGCTGCAGTGATTGCCGATCCATTGCTGTTGAGCGCGGTAGCCGCCAGCGAAACGCCTGCAACTTGCCCGTTGGTTTGCGTAAGTGCGACATCGCCGATTACGAAAACATAACGGCTGTCATCTGGTGCCAGATTGTCGATGCTCGTGGCAGTATCGATGCCGGGATCGTATACGCCGACCGTGCCGCCACCTGAAACATTGTCTACGAAAACCTGCAGGTTCGCGACATCAAAGGCATCCGTGCCACCATGTGCAGCGGTGGCACCATTTGCTAATTGCGTCGCGAGTAGCGAGAAATCGAGCGTGTCGTTGGAGGTGTTGCTGACCTGGAATCGCGTTACCGCATCTTGCTGGCCGGGAACAACGGTGGTCGTTCCGGTGGTGGCAGCTTCGACGGTGGTGAAAATGATCTTTCGGTCAACTAAGAATGTTTCGGTATCAGTTGCCGCCGTCTGATTGACGCCGCCCACTTGGTAGGCAACTGAAACCTGGTTGGTAATATCGGTGCCGACGAGAGCCCCGGCGGCATGTGCCGAACTTGCGTTCATAATGGCGGCCGCAAGGGTGCTCGTGGCAACGAGGAATTTAAGCTTACTGGTCATGCTTATGCTCCTGTTGCAGATGGTTGGACTGCAATTTGCCGCAGCAATCCTTACGGTTTTCGTTGGAGGTCATCGTACGACCCCGCGAAATACGAGCTTACCGACAGACCCTGCCGCAAGCGTTTGATTGAGTGTCCATTTGACGTGCGTAACGTCGGACGGGAGCGCAGGTCGGAACGTGCCATCGGGCTTTCCGATTTTGAGTTTCGCCAAGGTGCCCCAGCTTTTGCCGCCATCTACCGAGACGAACTCGGTGCCATCGGCGGTTCCGGAAAAGGCCACGGCGCGAGGTATCGGGTTGGTCACACTGAGATTTGATGCGGGTTGCTTGCCCGCATTCTTGTAGCGAACCACGAAAACCAGCTGGTCACCCGGGACGACAAGTTTGGGTGCTTCCAAAATGGTCGCAACGGATCCGTCAGCGCGCTTTTGCAGGCGCTCGACATAAACTTCGCTGTTTAGTTCAACTGGCGCCGCCATTGCGGATGCAGTGGCGAACAGGGCGATAATCAGTGTGAAAATTGCTTTCATGGTCAAGCTCACTGGATCCGGGTCTGGAAGGTGATGGTACGGGTTTCGCCGGACGGCACTGTTCCCAGCGAAACGCTGATACGCGTGCCGTTAAAGTTGCCAGCGTCAGTGTCGGCTGCATCGGTCAGGCTTGTTGCCTGCAAGGTCATGCTGTTGGCGACGTACGTCGTGCCAGAGGGAAGCGGGTCATTGATCACCAGATTGTTCAGCGAACCCGAACCACTTACCGAAGCCACGATTGTGTACGTTATGGTCGAACCGGGAACTGCGTTGTTGCCCCCGAATGCGTCAGCGACGATCGCCGATTTGACCAATGAGACTGAGGCTGCATCGACGCGCAGGAATCCGCTGGCAATGCCATCTCCCTCTGTCGTGCCCACAACGGCGTCACCACCACCTTCGCCCAAACCGGCAAAAGTGGTGCCCGGCGCACCTGTGCCGGTAGTCGAGGTGGCTAGCAGGCTGACATTCGCGCGCTCGCCATTAGCCTGCGTTGGTGCAATGTTGGTGAGAACGAAAATGACAACGTTCTGATCCGGCTGGAGCAGCGGATCATTGGTGCCCGCGACATATATAGTGTCGACACCTGCATCATATACGCCATTGTTATTGGTATCGATTACCAACTGGCTCAACGCAGGATCGAAATCGTCTCCGCTGTTCGCAACATTGGCAGTCAACCGGAATGTCTCTGGGCCATTGCCATTATTGGTAACGCGATAGGCGAGAACGGCGTTGGCCGCGCCGGGCGTGGTCGGAACGTCGCCTGGGTCGGTACTGGCGACGGTAACATCGATCAGCTCGTCCACCAAAATCACCGCGGCGTTCGATTGGATGTTGACGGTGCCCGATCCGGTGTCAAAGCTGGCTGTGGCAATGTTTTCGATATTGGTGCCGGCAAGCGTGCCTGCCGCGTGCGCTGTTCCTGCGGGCAGGGCAGAGCAAATGGTGACCGCCAAAACGGACGCGCTAACGTGGCGCAGAAATGCGGCACGCGAATGAATTCGGTGTGAGCTGGTCCTCAACATGCCGCCCTTATCGCAGCGTGAGGTCAAAAAAAGGTTAAACAGGGCGGGTCGGCGTTAATCAGATAAAATATTGATAAATAATGATATAATAGATTTGTAACTTGTCGATTCGTGTAAAATCAAACGGGAATGGTAAATTAAAACGAAAGTTTTAGAGAAAGACGCTGAGAAGGCTGCTGGGGAATGCGCAAGAAAATTTCGTTTCGTGCATTCTCCTTGTTGACAGCCGAAGCGACCGCTTCTAGGAGCGCCGTCACCGCATCAAGCGGGTGTAGCTCAGTTGGTTAGAGCGCCGGCCTGTCACGCCGGAGGTCGCGGGTTCGAGCCCCGTCACTCGCGCCATTTTCCTGTTTCCATCCAGATCAGCAATGGCCGCAAAGGCGCGATCCAGATCGTTCCCAATATCAGATATACAATCGCCTGAATCCAGATAGGCCATTCACCTATCCTGTCGGCTTGGCTCGCGACAATGGCGGCCAGAACGGCAATCATCCCGAGGATCATGAACATGCCCGCAGGTTTGCGCCATGATGGCGGCGGCGGCGGATTGGGGTGCTTCATCTGCAAATCCAGCTCTTTTCGGTTAAAACGGCATCCAGGGGAACGTCCCAAGGATCGGATGGCAAAATGTCCGTCTGCTGGGTCGACCAGGCGATGCCAATGGCGGCGGAATACTCCAGCATGCTAAGTGCACGATCATAATGGCCTGCACCTTGCCCCAATCGCATCAGTCGGCTGTCGAAAGCCACCAGCGGTACAAATACCAAATCCGGTTTTACTTCAGGGGCATCGGCTCGTGGCTGGGATAATCCGAACGGGCCTTGTTCCAGGGGTTCGCCCTCGGTCCATGCAAGGAAACGCATCGGCGAGACCTTGCTGGTGACATGGGGCAGGGCGATGGTGCATCCCCGTTTGGCAGCCTCGGCCAGTAGCCGCGCAGGATCTGCTTCAGAACCAATGGCGATATACCCTGCAACGACACTGCCAGGCTGGCATAGTTGTTCAAGTGGCGAGGGCAGGCGACTGAATACAAGTTGCTGTTCGCTTGGACTAAGCCCGGCGACAAACGCGTCGCGTTGCGCCCGGAAATATTTGCGAAGATTGGCTTTGTCCTCACCTTCGGGCACGGAATAACCTTTTGTAATAATGTGACGGGACCACCATGGGTCGTTTCCCGGAATATCCTCTGACGCCATTACGTCAGGTGGGCGCCATATAACCTGAACCAGGGCTCAGGCAGGGATAGCTCCCTTGGATGATTTTATCGCCTCAGGGATGTTCTCTTCAGTTCGTGCCGGGCAGTCCCGCCACGATCAATCTAGGTGCGCTATGTCGCCCGCTCAAGCCCTGTTGCAAAAGATTCAACGCGTTCAGCTAGCTTTTCGATCGATTGTGCCATTTTTTGGGCCGTCGCCTCGTCCAACGAAGGCAATTGCGATGCCGCCGGTACAGGCGAAGCTCCGCCTTCAATGACTTGGTCTGCCAGCAAAAGGGCCGCGAACAGCAATTGGCGGCTTTCATTCAATCCCCCAGCACTTCCGCCGGCTTCCCGCGCTTTGGTGTCGACCATGCGGCCAAGGTCGAGCAGGCGTTGTTCTTCGCCATCGCGGCAGGTCACGATATATTCGCGTCCAACAATATTCAGCCGAACTTCAGCCATTTCACGCTCCCTCCCTGGCCAGAAGCCTATCTATTTCCGCAACGGCCTCCTCGGTTGCAGATTTTAGCGCTGCGTAGCGTTGTTCGAGTTCAGGATCTGAGACGGCGTTTTGCGGCAAAGGCGTTTGTTCGAGTCGCGAGACGGCGCGCTCCAGTCGTCCAATTGCCTCGATCAAATGTTGCTGTGCCATGGCTTGTACCCCGTTCTTTTCACAAACTAGCAAATTGACGACGATTGGCAACGCGCGATCTGGAGGCAAATGCCGCAAATCTTGATGACTTTGGCTTGACCCTTTCCGCCTCGCTCCCCAAAGGAGGCGCGAGCCGACTCGCGCAGTCATCATGAAAATCTTGTGCTGGGGCCGCTCTTACGGGCGGCAAAAGGGGTAATTTGCATGTCCGCCGATCTTCAGATGATGGCCAACGCGATCAGGGCGCTTTCCATGGATGCTGTGCAGGCCGCCAATAGCGGGCATCCTGGCATGCCGATGGGCATGGCCGATGTGGCCACGGTGCTTTACACCAAGTACCTCAAATATGACGCTGCAGCGCCGAAATGGGCGGATCGAGACCGTTTCGTGCTGTCGGCTGGCCATGGCTCGATGCTGGCTTATTCGACGCTGTATCTCAGCGGCTACGCTAGCCCGACGATAGACGACATTCGCAATTTCCGCCAACTTCATAGCCCTTGTGCGGGGCACCCTGAAAATATCGAGCTAGAAGGCGTTGAAAGCACGACCGGACCGCTTGGACAGGGATTGGCCATGGCAGTGGGTATGGCCCTCGCCGAACGCCATCTGAACGCTGTTTTCGGCGATGATCTGGTCGATCACCGCACTTGGGTGATCGCCGGTGACGGTTGCCTGATGGAGGGCATCAACCACGAAGCCATTGGCTTGGCTGGGCATTTGGGCCTTGGTCGCATGATCGTGCTGTGGGATGACAACAAGATTACCATCGATGGCGGAACTGACCTTTCGACCAGTGAAGATATCAAGGCGCGCTACGCCGCAACAGGATGGCATGTCGAAAGCTGCGACGGGCATGATTTCGCTGACATTTCAAGGGCAATAGATGCGGCTCTTGCGGACAATCGACCGTCGCTGATCGCGTGCAAGACGCTGATCGGCAAGGGCGCACCCAACAAGCAGGGCAC
>DASUDM010000279.1:0-6463 GCA_036275575.1 Sphingorhabdus sp.
ATAACGGACATAATCGGCCAGCTTGATGTTCTTGCCGGCAGCCTTGGCGGCCTGCGCAACAACGTCAGCGATCGGGGTTTTGTTGTCCATGACGAACAACTGCGAAAGAAGCGCGTTTTCCTTCGCGAACTTCTTCACGGCACCTTCGACCATCTTTTCGACGATTTCCGCGGGCTTGCCGCTTTCAGCGGCCTTTTCGCGTGCGATTGCGGCTTCGCGCTCCAGCGTATCCTTGTCGAGACCCGATTCATCGAGCGCAAGCGGGAAAGCGGCTGCGATGTGCATCGCGAGTTGCTTGCCAAGCGCATCGAGCGTGTCTGCGTCGGCATCGCTCTCAAGCGCCACGAGAACGCCGATGCCGCCCATTCCGGTAGCTGCAGCGTTGTGCACGTAAGAAACCACGCGGCCCTGCGAAACCGATACGCTCTTTGCGCGGCGGATCACCTGGTTTTCACCGATGGTTGCGATATTGTTGGTCAGGACTTCCTGCACCGTACCGCCATCGGGATGCGCAGCTGCGAGGATGGTTTCGGCGTCATTCGCACCAAGGCCCAGCGCAACGCCGGTAACCTTGCTGACGAAATCCTGGAACTGTTCGTTCTTGGCAACGAAGTCGGTCTGACTGTTGATCTCAACGGCTGTGCCCTTCGTGCCGTCGACGGCAACGCCAACAAGGCCTTCGGCCGCAGTGCGGCTCGACTTCTTGGCAGCGGTGGCAAGGCCCTTGGCGCGCAGCAAATCGACTGCGGCTTCCATGTCGCCATTGGTTTCTTCAAGCGCCTTCTTGGCGTCCATCATGCCGGCGCCCGAACGCTCGCGCAGTTCCTTGACGGCTGAAGCTGTTACTGCAGACATTTCTTGTCCTTTCGACTTGGTTTTGCAGGATCCAGCGGATCCAGAAAAATGCCATCCCCGACATTGGTCGGGGATCCATGGGCTTGCCATCGGTTAAAACCGGTATGTCAGACCGTGGATTCCCGCCTAAGCGGGAATGACACGAAGATTGTTACGCTTCCGGGGCAGCTTCTTCGCTGGCTTCGGCTGCGACTTCGACGACAGCTTCTTCAACCGGCGGCTCAACCATTGCACCGAGGTCTTCACCACGTGCAGCAGCTGCACCGGTGTTGCCCTTTGTGGCAGCAGCAGCGATCGATTCGCAGTAGAGGCGGATTGCGCGGGCAGCGTCGTCATTCGCCGGAACCGGGAATGCGATACCATCAGGCGAAACGTTCGAATCGAGGATCGCGATCACGGGGATACCGAGAACATTGGCTTCCTTGATCGCCAGCTCTTCCTTGTTGGCGTCGATCACGAACATCACGTCCGGAATACCACCCATGTCGCGGATGCCACCGAGCGAAAGCTCAAGCTTGTCGCGCTCGCGGGTCATCTGGAGGATTTCCTTCTTGGTGAAACCCGAAGTTTCGCCCGAAAGCTGTTCCTCAAGGGTCTTCAGCTTCTTGATCGAGTTCGAAACGGTCTTCCAGTTGGTGAGCATGCCGCCCAGCCAGCGATGGTTGACGAAGTGCTGGCCCGAAGCGCGGGCTGCGTCAGCAATCGGCCCCTGTGCCTGGCGCTTGGTGCCGACGAACAGCACCTTGCCGCCTGCCTGTACGGTAGCAGCAACGAAATCGAGAGCGCGCGCGAAGAGCGGAACGGTCTGCGACAGGTCGAGAATGTGAACGCCGTTGCGTGCGCCGAAGATGTATGGCTTCATGCGCGGGTTCCAACGGTGGGTCTGGTGGCCGAAATGCGCTCCGGCCTCGAGCAATTGGTGCATGGTGACGACAGGTGCCGCCATAGTCTTTCTCCTTCCGGTTGAACCTCTGGAAGGCAAATACCCGACAAAGCCCTAGAGCGGCGTCAGGCACCGGTATGTGCGCCTTCCATGTGGAATGCGCGGGCCGTTAGCTGCAATGGCGAGATTCGTCAAGCCCGGTACCACCAGCACCACCTGAGAGGCAGGTTAATTCGCTGTTCACTTGGCAATGCGAAAAGGATGGGCATCGCGACCAACTCCCAATCGGATCGCTAGGAAACAGAGTGACCCGATTCCTGATTGCGACCATCCTGTTTGTTTCATCACCAGCTTTTGCCGATGAAGCACCGGCGGCGGACGCCACTGCACTGCCCGGCAAAGTGTCGTTCCTGCTCACCTTTGGTGAAGAAAAATGCCCGGAGGCGGAAGATCCGGATGAAATCGTTGTTTGCGCCGCAGCGCCAGAAGGTGATCGGTATCGCATTCCCAAGGAATTGCGCGAACAGGAAAAGGATGAAGCAGCAGACCAATCCTGGACATCAGCTGTTGAAAGCCTGGATGATACAGCCCGCCCGATGCGGCCCAACAGTTGCTCAGTCGTCGGCTCGGGCGGCTTCACCGGTTGCACGCAGGCCATGCTGCGTGAATGGTTCGCCGCCCGACGCGGGAAGAGTTCGACCAATCCCTAGCAGTCACTTATCCGCATATATTTGTACCAACCGGTGCAGATAATCGCGCCCATCATAAACCGATTTGACGCGCAGGCGTTCGTTCAACCCGTGCACGCCGCCGCCATCTGCCTCGTAAAAGATGCCCGGGATACCATAGGTCGGGATGCCGATAAGTGCAGTCATCGTCGCGTCGGTTGCCCCCGTCGCCATTGTCGGGATCAATGGCACGCCGGGGAACATCTCGCTGGCCAGCTTAATCGCGGGATCAAGGATGCGTTTGTCGAGCGGCGGCGGCACTGCCATGGGCCGGTGCGGTTTGCGCAATGTCACCTTCACGCGCGGATTGGCGATCGCCTTTTCAATCGCCGATTGCGTTTCTTCGGTGCTCATCCCGGGGACGATGCGGCAATTGACCACGCCTTTGGCCCGTTGCGGCAAGGCATTGGCCGCATGACCGGCCTCCAGCATCGTGGCTACGCAGGTTGTGCGCAAAGTGGAGTTCATGACCGGGTCCATCGAGAGCAGCTTGCCCGCCTCTACATTGCTTTCATCAGCCAGAAGGTCAGCAATGGCCTTTTGCGCGGGCGCTGGTGCGACGGGCGAAAGCTGTCGCAGGAAGGCCCGTGTGGTCTCGTTCAACTGGACCGGGAAGCCCAGATTTTTGACGGCAACTATAGCCTCCGCCAGATCATAAATCGCATTGTCAGGCCTTGGCACCGAACTATGGCCACCCGGATTGGTCGCCTCGAGGTCAAAAGTTCGCGTCGCCTTCTCGCCTACCTGAATCGCCAGAAATTGCGGCTTGCCTTCCTTGTCCAAGCGCCCGCCGCCACCTTCATTCAGGGCAAACTCCGAAGCCAGTGTTTCCGGCATATTGCGGGCCAGCCACTCTGCGCCGTTCAAGGCTTCGGCATTGCTCTCCTCACCGCACGTCGCGGCAAGCTTGATGGTCCGCTTGGGGCGATAACCCGATTTCTTGAAGCGGATGAAACTGTCGACCCAGATAGCCGCTTGCACCTTGTCGTCGGCCACGCCGCGCGCGTAGAAAAATCCGTTCTCTTCGATCAGAGTAAATGGGTCGCGGGTCCAATCCTCCCGGCGCGCCTCGACCACATCGATGTGGGCAAGGAGCAACATGGGCCTTAATGTTTTTGAGCTCCCTTTGAACTCGGCAACAAGATTACCTTCCTTCTCATAGCCCGGAACGACGATCACCCGCGCTTCATCCTTGGTGAAGCCTGCATCCCACATCCGCTTGGCCAATTGCTCGGCTGCGATCGTACAATTGCCATTCGAATAGGCGGTGTTGGTGTTTACCAATTCGGCGTATAATTCACGGAATGTGGCTTGATCCGGTCGCGACGTCTGGGCGTAACTGGTGCCCGAAGCCAGTGCCGCTGCACTCAAAGCGATTATCCATTTTCCCAACCCCATTTGATCCCCCTCGATTTCCGATTGCAGCTTCGAAGCTATCGGTCGTCACTCAATGTTACAACAGATGAATTTTCGAATTGACACAACGGAACAAATATAGAACATATAAGGAAATCCAAGTGATTCGGAGAATCCAAAATGTCGCTGATCATTGCCTCCCTGTTCGCCTTTGCCTTTGCGCTGTCACTTTACGCCATCATGTTGACCTTGGCGCAGAAGCAGCATCGGATCGAAGCGGTCCTTGCGATGCGCGGTACGCCTGTCGAACGCGTTATCCGACTGGGCACGGTCCGTTATACCGGCCAGCGCATGCGTCTGGTTGTAGTTAACGAGCTGGAGCCGCAGCCCGAGCAGCAGGCTTTTGCATTTGGCCGGTTGCGCGCCGCCTGATACTCTCCCGAGGCAAGAAAAAGCGCGGTCGCCGATTGGGCTGACCGCGCTTTTTTGTTCTTTGAATTGCGGAATCAAAAAAGGCGGAACCTGCAGGTTCCGCCTTCGTTGTTTCGCAAATGCGCGTGAACTTAGTTCACGGCATCCTTGAGTGCCTTGCCAGCCTTGAATTTGGGCTGGTTCGAAGCAGGGATCTTCATCTCTTCACCGGTACGCGGGTTGCGACCGGTCGAAGCCTTGCGTTTTGCGACAGCGAAAGTGCCGAAGCCGACGAGGCGGACTTCGCCACCCTTCTTCAACGCCTTGGTGATGGCATCGAAGGTTGCTTCCACTGCCTTGCCAGCGTCGGTTTTGCTGAGTCCGCTGGCATCTGCAACGGCTGCGACGAGATCATTTTTGTTCATAGTATCGGGATCCCCCTCTCAAATGAATATTATGGACCAATTCCGGGAAGGAATCGCGGCTGGGCCGGAGCGGGAATAAGGAGCAGAAACCGACGTCTGTCAAAGGAAAATTCCGCAAAAAACCGCGCTTTTTGGAGAATGGACGCATATTCTGTCGATAACTGCTTCCAAACCGCCATCGGGAAACAAAAAACGCCCTTACTATCATCGATTTGGCGTCAAATGGGCAGCGGGACGCAACGTCATGTAACATTGCGCCCCGGCTTATTTCAGTTGGTCAAGCTTAGTGCGTGACAGCAGCCCCCGCCCCACTGGCAACTTGCGGCTGCAAAGCTGCAAGTTCGTCAGCTTCGGTCCATTCGACGGGGCTTAATGGCGACACCAAAGCCCGAGCCAGAACCTGGTCCACATGCGTAACCGGAATGATCTCTAGCCCTTCCTTGATGTTCGCCGGGATGTCGGCGAGGTCTTTTTCATTCTCCTGCGGGATGAGAACCGTCTTGATACCGCCACGGAGCGCGGCGAGCAGTTTCTCTTTGAGACCACCGATGGGCAATACACGCCCGCGCAAAGTGACTTCACCGGTCATGGCAACGTCGCGATGCACGGCAATACCGGTCAAGGTCGATACGATTGCCGTCACCATTCCGATGCCCGCCGAAGGTCCGTCTTTGGGCACCGCTCCTTCGGGCAAGTGAATGTGAACATCCTTGCGATTGAAGATCGACGGCTTGATCCCATAGCTGGGCGCTCGAGCCTTGACGTAAGAAAGCGCAGCCTGGATCGATTCCGACATCACTTCACCAAGCTTGCCCGTCGTCTTGATCTGGCCCTTCCCGGGGACGGTGACAGCCTCAATCGTCAACAGTTCGCCGCCAACTTCGGTCCAGGCCAAGCCGGTTACCGCACCAATCTGGTTTTCATCTTCACCGATGCCATGGCGGTACTTGCGAACGCCCGAGAACTCGGCAAGGTTTTCCGGTGTAATCGAAACGCTCTTCGCCTTGCCTTCAAGAATCCGGCGAAGCGCTTTACGCGCCAGCTTTGCGATTTCACGCTCCAGCGTACGAACGCCCGCTTCGCGAGTATAATAGCGGATCAGATCGCGAAGGCCTTCATCGCTGACTTCGAACTCGCCTTTTTTCAGTCCATGCGCCTTGATCTGCTTTTCCACCAGGTGGCGCTTGGCGATCTCCAGCTTTTCGTCCTCGGTATATCCTTCGAGCCGGATGATCTCCATGCGATCGAGCAGCGGCTGTGGCAGGTTCATGCTGTTTGCCGTGGTCACGAACATCACATCCGAAAGGTCGAGATCAATTTCGAGATAATGGTCGTTAAACTTGTTGTTCTGCTCCGGATCGAGCACCTCGAGCAAAGCTGATGCCGGATCTCCACGGAAATCCTGTCCAAGCTTGTCGATTTCGTCGAGCAGGAATAACGGATTCATCGTTCCTGCCTTCCGCAGGTTCGACGCGATCTTGCCCGGCATCGAGCCGATATAGGTCCGGCGATGGCCGCGGATTTCGGCCTCGTCACGCACCCCACCCAGGGATTGGCGGATGAATTCGCGGCCCGTCGCCTTGGCAATCGATTTGCCAAGCGAGGTTTTGCCAACACCCGGCGGGCCGACGAGGCACAGTATCGGCCCTTTCAGCTTGTTGGTTCGCGCCTGTACGGCGAGATATTCGATAATGCGATCCTTGACCTTTTCGAGGGCAAAGTGATCGGCGTCCAATATCTCCTGCGCTTTGGCGATATCGCGCTTGAGTTTCGATTTCTTGCCCCAGGGAACACCGAGCAGAGCA
>DASUDM010000280.1:0-3757 GCA_036275575.1 Sphingorhabdus sp.
TTCGGACGCATCGGAAACCTGATCTTCGGGGAAATGCCATTCGCCTTCCGGCATCGCCGCGCCAATGGCTGATTTCAGTTCGGCAAGCCCATCTGCCGTCGATGCGCTGACATAATAGATTTGCTCAAACGGGCACAGGCCGAGCATTTTTTCGGTGAGCGCGAGCAGCTTTTCCTTCGCCGCGATATCAACCTTGTTGAGAACCAGCCATTTCCTCTCGGGTCGGTTTACCAATCCTTCGAGGATTTTCTCGACCTTTGGCCCGGCCCCGGCGCGGCCATCGACCACCATCAGGATCAGGTCTGCGTCAGATGCACCTTCCCACGCGGCGGCCACCATGGCCCGATCGAGCCGGCGGTTGGGTGCAAAAATGCCCGGCGTGTCGACGAGGATGATCTGCGCATCGCCCTCCAAGGCAATTCCCATCAGGCGGGTGCGGGTCGTCTGTGCCTTGGGGCTGACGATTGCGACCTTCTGCCCGACCAACGCGTTGACGAGGGTCGACTTGCCTGCATTGGGCGCGCCGATAATGGCGACATGGCCGCAACGCTGTGTCATGCATTATTCTCCAGAAAGGCCTTGGCGGCAGCAGTTTCAGCCGCCTGTTTGCTATTGGCTGTTGCCGATACCGGGGCAAAGCCTTTTACCGTAACTGTCACTTCAAAGCGCATCGCATGCGGCGGGCCTTCTTTCGAAGTCACCTCGTAAACCGGAACCTTGCGATTGTTCGCGGCACACCATTCCTGCAACGCCGATTTCGGGTGCTTTGGTGCGGCTGTAGCGGATTCAAGCAAGGGCCGCCAATAACGCTCGATAAAGCTGCGCGCGCGATCGAGGCCGAGATCGAGGTAGATCGCTCCGATCAACGCCTCAACCATATCGCCCAGGACATAGTCGCTCTCTTTCGCGCCATCATCGCGGGCTTGTTTGCCAAGCCGCATATGGGCCTGTAGGCCTATTTCTCGGGCAACTTCGGCGCAGGTGCTTCCGGCGACCAAAGCATTGAGGCGATGCGACAGGCGCCCTTCCGGTTCTTCTGGAAAGCGCTGGAAGAGCATCGAAGCTGCGACCAATCCCAAGACGCGGTCCCCCAGAAATTCCAGCCGCTGGTAGTGCGCCGCACCTGTGCTGCCATGCGTCAGCGCCTGTTCGAATAGTCGCAAGTCGGTGGGCGATGCGCCGACGATATCCTCAAGCCAAGTTGAAAGGTCAGGCAAGGTCAAAAGCCTTTGCCGATGCGATCCCAGCGCGCTGCGGAGAACCAAGTCCATGGGAGCAACCAACGGGCGGAGCCATCGGTGGAAAAAACGACGAATTGCGCGCGGCCTATAAGGTTTTCTGTGGGGACAAGCCCAAGCCAGATGCCATCTGCAGGATAGCGGCTATCGGCGCTGCGATCGCGATTGTCGCCCATCAACAGCAACTGGTCTTCCGGCACTACGATCGGATCGGTGTCATCGCCTTTTTGATAAGGCTCGATATCGAGCGAGAGATAGCTTTTCCCTTCGGGTAGCGTTTCGCGATATTGCGGATAGCGACACTCGGTTCCGCCACCGCTGACTGGCTGCTCATATTCAGGTTTCCAGCACGGATAGGCTGTCCCTTCCAGCGCCGCCGCATCGCGCATCCCCTGAGTGACCGGGGTGACAAAATCGCCAACCCGTTCTTTCTTCACAGGCTTACCGTTGATTTCCAAAATGCCGGCACGCATCTGCACGACATCGCCGGGAAGGCCGATGACGCGCTTGATATAGTCAACATTGGCATCGCCCGGTGCGCGGACAACAACAACATCCCCACGCTCGGGCAGGCTGCCAAGGATGCGGCCCTCGAACAAAGGCGGTGAAAGCGGGAAACTGTACCGTGAAACCCCATATGGCCATTTCGAAACCAGCAGATAATCACCGATTAACAGCCGCGGATGCATCGATTCCGATGGAATGTTGAACGGCGCAAAGATGAAACTGCGGAAAATCAACACAAGCGCAGCCAATTTGAGCAGGAAAATCCCGTATTCGCGCCATTCCGAGGCGCTACCCTTGGAGGCATCATCATTTTGCTTTGTTGAGAGTTCAGTCAATTGCGATGCCCCGACATTCGATTTCATGCTTGTCCCACCGTTACGGCACTGGCCTTCTAATAAGCGTCCGCGCTATTGGCCAGTGCCGAGATTCTCCGTGCCAAGGAAAATGCAATGACCGCGAACTTATGGGCCGCCATCGAAAACAGGCCTGCGAAAAAATTGGAAGCCCTGTTCGACGAGGATGCGACCCGCGTCGATACGATGACGGTTTCACAATCGGGTCTGCGGTTTGATTTTTCAAAAACGCATCTTGATGCCGGATTGCTGGCGGCGTTTGCGGAGCTTGCGACCGCGATGGACATCGATGGGGCCCGTGAAAAGCTGTTTTCGGGCGCAGTTGTCAACTCTACTGAAGGTCGGGCTGCCACGCATGCTGCCGAGCGAGGCAATGGCTCTGTGGATGATGTCGCGCAGGCCAAGGCGCTGCACAACCGGATGCGCGGGCTGATCGAAGTGATCGAAGCAGGCGCATTTGGCGACATCAAGCATATCCTGCACATCGGTATTGGCGGTTCAGCGCTTGGCCCGAAGCTGCTTATTGATGCCCTCGGACGCGATGGCGTGCGTTTCGACACAAAGGTCGTTTCCAATGTTGATGCAACTGCGCTGGCCGAAGCAGTCAAGGATATGGACCCCAAGGCAACGCTGGTTGCAGTTGCCTCCAAGACCTTCACAACCACCGAAACACTGATGAACGCCGAAAGCGCACTCGAATGGTTACGCGATGGCGGCGTTGAAGACCCGTATGGCCAGGTCATTGCGTTGACTGCGGCGCCCGAAAGGGCGATGGAATGGGGCGTCGATCAGAGCCGTATATTGCCTTTTGCAGAGAGTGTCGGCGGGCGCTATTCGCTGTGGTGCTCGATAGGCTTTCCGGTTGCGGCGGCGTTGGGTTGGGCTGCGTTTGAAGAACTGCTCGAAGGGGCTGCGGAAATGGATCGCCATTTTCGGACAGCGCCACTGGCCCAGAATGCGCCGGTTTTGGCGGCCTTTGCCGACCTCTATTATGCGCAGGTACGTAAATGCCAGACACGCGCGGTATTTGCCTATGACGAGCGCTTGCGTTTACTGCCCGATTATCTGCAACAGCTGGAAATGGAATCCAACGGCAAGTCGGTAACTGCCGATGGCAAGCATTTGGATCGCCCTACCGCTCCGGTGACGTGGGGCGGCGTTGGCACCGATGCCCAGCACGCTGTGTTCCAGTTGTTGCATCAGGGCACACACACCATCCCGGTGGAATTCATCGCCAGCAAGACGCCAGGCCATGATTTCGATACGGCGCATCACGAAACCCTGCTGATCAATTGCTTCGCCCAGGGTGCCGCATTGATGGGTGGCAGGGATAGTGCAGACAAGGCACGCAGTTATGCGGGCGACCGGCCTTCGACCACGATCCTGCTAGACGACGTCACGCCGTCAGCCGTTGGTGCCCTTATTGCCTTTTATGAGCATCGCACCTTTGCAAATGCGGTATTGTTGGGGATCAACCCATTCGACCAGTTCGGCGTGGAACTGGGCAAGGAAATTGCCCGTGGAATTGCCGAAAATGGGCCGGCAGGCTTTGATCCTTCAACCAGCGCCCTGATTGCCGCGGCAGGGCTGTAACAACATAGGCTTTCATGCCGAACAGCATTTTCGATTGGCATTTCGGCCAAGGCATCGCCATCTGGC
>DASUDM010000281.1:0-7143 GCA_036275575.1 Sphingorhabdus sp.
TTCGTCAAAAACAGCGGCCGAAGCCGGTTCGCTAGTCGCAGTTGCGGCGCCCGTTTCGGCAATCGGTGCGTGCGACGCCATGGTTGCATCATAGGCAAAAGGTTGCCCGGCCATATCCTCGATTACAGCTGAAACCAGCGCAGCATCGATCGTGTCGGTTTTCTCCACCGCTCCCATCAGCAGGCACCGGTTCATCAAGGCGTTGAGTTTGCGCGGAACACCACCGGTTTCATTATAGAGCGCGGTGTAGGCATCCGCTGTCAGTTCGGGGCGGCCATTCCAGCCCGCACGCGCCAATCGATGTTCGACATAGGGCTGTATCTCATCGGCATCCATCGCCTCCAGATGGTGCGTCGCGATCACCCGTTGGCGCAACTGTTCGAGTTCGGGCGCTGTTTGCAGCAGGTTCCGGAATTCAGGCTGGCCGAGCAGGAATATCTGTAGCAACGCGGTGGAACCGAGCTGGAAGTTCGAAAGCATGCGCAGCTCTTCGAGCGCATCTACCGTCAGATTCTGGGCTTCGTCGACCACAAGCAGGCACCGACGGCCTGCCCGGGCTTCCGAATGCAGGAAATTCTCGATCGCCTTCAACGCCCCGGCCTTGTCGAGCCCGCGCGTTTCAATGCCGAAACTCTCCGCCGTCATCTGCACCAGATCGATCGCGTCAAGCTGGCTGGTCACGATGGTTGCAGCCGTCAAACGGACCTTGTCGATCGTTTGCATCAAATGGCTGACCAAAGTCGATTTTCCCGAACCGACTTCTCCGGTGATGACGATGAAGCCTTCACCCTGCGCAAGGCCATAGCCCAGATAGGACAGCGCCTTGCGATGCGTGCCGCTCTCAAAATAATAATGCGGATCAGGCGTCAGTTGGAAGGGTCGCCCCGACAGGCCATAATATTGATCGTACATCGTTTCTAATCCCTGTCCCTGTGCCTTAAAAACTGTACCGAAGACCCAGCAATGCCGATGCCGAAACATCACCGTCGGCATCTTCCGGTTTCACACTGTCGATCCCGAGGGCGGCCCCGGCCGAAAGCCCGCGCCAGATTTGCCGATAATAGGCAGCATTGGCGCCAATGTTATAGATATCGGGTGCCAAGGCAAAGCCCGGATCAAGCAGGTTGCCATATATGTTGGTTTCAATCCGCGAACGCCGATCGAGGTTTCGCCCGAGATAGCCAGCGACATAATAATTCTGGTCGACAAGCCCGTCGAGTTCGGGAAGCGCGCCCAGCGCCGATGTCAGGAATTTCTGGCGGTTGTAGCCTATGGCAATGCCTGAATCCCAGCCACCGCTATTCGTGACAAGCGAGGCGGCGATACCACGTGAGCGGAATGCTGCCGGGCGCAGAGCGCCCAAATTGTTGCCAAAACAGCTGCTACCCTGATTTCCAAATGCGCAATTGCCAAGATCGCCCGACAGCGGGTTGCGAATGGTTGTGAACTGGGTCGGCAGCCCGGCAAGCGTGCGATTGAGCGCATTCCCGAAACCCGAAACCATATCATAGACCGAAACATTGATGCCCAGCCTGTCGGATGGTGCATAGTTGAAGCTGCCATAATAGGTGTCGCTGCCATAGCGATGGCCATAGCGCGCCTCCAGCGAAGTCCGGCGGCTTGGGCGCCACAGCACGCCGGCATCCCAGATCAGCCCGTCACTGTCATAAGCGTTGAGGCGAGGCGATGCCGGATCGGTGACATAGCGGCCATCGGCAGTAACCACAGGGTTGCCGCTGCCGTCGCGCAACACATCACGTTCGCTGACCTCGACATTTTCATATCCCACCCCGCCAACAAGCGCGAGCGTGGGCGAGACCGGCAGCGTCGCATCGATGCGCATATATTTCTCGTCGATGCGCTGGTCGAGCTGGCTTGCATCCTCACGGCTCCATCCCGCGCTCACCGCCCAACCGACGGGCAGGCGGCCCGGCCGCATCGCGACACTCGCCTGCGCGGCATAGCTGACGCTATCATCAAAACTGGGCACCGAATTTTGCCCGGCGGGCAGCGGCGCAGAACGGCCATTATCGACCTTTGTATATCCGGCGCGCATCGAGGATGCGACCGTCACGTCATCAAGCTGCGCAGCAAATGTCGGCCCGGTGTAGACCGAATAGACATGGCTGACATTATCCTGGCTGCCGAGAAAGCTGCCCGGCGTTGCTGCGCGATTATCGGTACGTGCCCGGCTGGCATAGCCGCCCGCTTCGATGCTGGCATTGCGGCCAAGCCGCGCGCTGCCGCGGGCAAGTCCGCTGAGATTATCCTGATCGCGAACACGGCTGCTATAGCCGATCAGCCGCTCATAGCGGACATTGACCTGGGCTTCGGCATTGCGCTCGGTCACGCCCGCATCGATTCCGACCGCGAGTGTCGAGTAAGTCAGCACCTCTCCGCCATCATCCAGATCGGCGATAAAGACCTGCTTGGCTTCAAGATAGGGGCGCACCTCCGCACGGCGGGTCCGTTCGCTTTTGGCTGGTGCTTCTGTCGTCGCAGCGGCAGCAGGCGGCGCATCCATATCTGACCAGTCGGTTCCAAGCAGCTGGGCATTGGCCGACGAAGGCAGCGCAACAATCGCTGTCGAGAGCAGGAGGCGTTGGAACCGGGAGAGCGGATGGAGAGGCATGATCACGCTCCATATCCATAATAGTTGCCGAACTTGCGCCCTGTCGGCGAGAATTTGGTGCGATTGAGCAGCAACTGGATGTTTTCGCAGCCGCCCAGCAGCGACAAGGCATCGCGCAATGCACTGTCGGTGGTCACATCGGCGTGGACGATCATTACCGCTTGGCCGACATGCAAGGCCAGCACCGAGGCGGGCGATGCAGCCAGCGCGGGCGGCGAATCGAAAATGATGATCCGGGATGGATCGTGGCTGGTGAGCTGATCCAGCACCTCGGCGGTACGCGCGGCTGCCAGATATTCCGTATCCTGGTTCGTCTGCGCGCCGGCCGGCAAAACCGAAAGCCCCGCGATATCGGTTTCAATCACCAGATCCTCGACGTCGATCGACGGGTCGGCAAGCGCATCCATCAGGCCTTTGCCACCTTCGATGCCGAGCCGCGCCAGCACGCTGGGCTTGGCGAAATCGGCATCGACGAGCAAAACCCGGTTATCCTTTTCGGTCGCCATCGACAGTGCCAGATTGATCGCGCAGAAGGTCTTGCCTTCGTTGGGATTGGCAGAGCAAATCAGGATGCGTTCGCCATGTTCGACGGCATCGAACCCCTTGCCACCGCGCGCTGCCAACAACAGCTGGCGTTTGACAATGCGAAACTCCTCCGAAAGGCCGGTCACCGGTCCATCCGGATCGATAAAGTTTGCAGCCCTTAGAGCTGCGCGATCAATGTGCGCGGTCGTTTTCCGGGCGTTTGTGGTGCGTGAAATTACCGCTTCGTGCTTGATGGGTGCGGCTTGAGCAGTAATTGGCGCCTCGGTCTTTTCAGGCTCGATTGCGGGTTGCTCAGGCGCACTTTCTATCGGGGCACGAAGAGCGCTGCGGAAATCGTACAACTCGTTTGCCCGTTCGAGCAACGAAGCGGGGGGCTTGATGGAGCTGTGCTTGTTCATTTTGTCCGGCCCCTTCATGCCGCCATGCCGCGCTGGATGAATTCGACGACAAGCAACATCGCGAAAACGCCCACAAGACCGCCCGAAGCACCGACAAACATGCGCATCTTGCGCGCACGCTCTGCCCGTTGTTCGCTGGTGAGCATTTGCGAAATTGCGCCAATCACCGGCAGCCCGCTGGCCTTTTCAAGCTTTGCGGCGGTCGGGAAACTGGTTTGCAAATGGCCGAGCGCGAATGCCGAGCCGGCACCGGCGCCAATCCCGGCAAGAAGTACAAGGGCGAGCAAGAGCGGACGATTGGGCTTGGTCGGCGCCGAGGGGACGCCGGGTTCATCGACCACTTCGAACTGTACCGTGCCGGTTTCATTTTCGACCTGACCGCGCAGGCGGATGGCTTCGCGGTCTGCCAGCAGCTTGTCATATTGGGCCTTCAGAACCTCATAATCGCGGCTGATCCGCGAATATTCGGCGGCCAAGCCGGGCTGCGTAATCTGCTTTGCGGTGAAATCGCTGATTTCGCTCTGCAGTGCCGACTTGCGGGCATTGAGCGCGGTGACCGACGCCTGCCGTTCGGCGAGCATGGATTGCAGCGACGCATAGGCCGGATTGGGCATGCCGCCACCCCCGGATGCGCCCGCACCTTGCGCGCGCAGGATCGAAATCTGGTTGCGTATGGCCACGACGTCCGGATGGTCATCGGTATAGCCGCGCGCCTTCATCGATGCGAGTTCGCCTTGCGCGGCCGAAAGCGGGCTGCCCCCACCCGTACCTGCCAATGTGCGCGGCGTTCCGGCAAGTTGGCTGCTCAGCGCGGCGACTGCACTGCGCGCCTGGATAAGCTGCGAATCTATTTGCGACATCTCGGCGCGCGCCGTTTCCATGCGCATCGAAGCCGAGCCAGAACCGGGGAGCATCCCCAGATTCTGCGTTTCAAAGGTGACGCGCTTGGTCTCGGCCTCTTGCAATTCCTTTTGCCGCGCTTCCAGCTGGGCATCGAGGAACTTCAGCGTTTTGGTTGTTTCGGCGCGGTCGCCTGCGATGTTTTCCTCTTCGGCGATATCGATCAGTTTCTGCACCACGTCGCGCGCGATACGCGGCGATGAATGCGATGCCGTAATCGAGAACAGATTTTCGTTCAGCGGATCGGCTTTGACGGCAATGTTCGGGCGTAGTGCTGCAATGGTGCTTGCCAGCTCCGCCTCGGAAACCACCGAACGACCGAGATCGGTGCCCTTGACGACACGCTCAAGGTTGGCAGTCGATCCGAGCGATTGCTGCAATTGCTCGACTGCTTTGCGGCGCTCGCCTGCTGTGATTCCGACCTTTTCTGACAAAACCGTTTGCGGGCGCACCATGATGCGGGCGCTCGATTCGTAACTTGCCGGAATCAGCGCAACAACTAGCCAACCGACAAGGCACACGCCCCAGGCAATGGCGAGCGCCAGCCAGCGGCGGTTCCATATGCCGTGAATGGCGATTCGCAGTTCGTCGTAAAGCCCGTTCATATGATTATGCCATCACCTTCAGAACATGCTTTCGGGGATGATGATGACGTCGCCCGGTTGCAGCAGGACATTGGCCTTGCTGTCGCCACGACGGATGAGGTCGTTGATGCGCAGCGCATATTCCTGGCTCTTGCCCGTGGCCTTGTTGTAACGGACGAGGCGGGCCTTGTTACCTGCCGCATATTCGGACAATCCACCGACAGCGATCATCGCATCGAGCAGCGTCATATCTGCACGGAACGGGATAGACGCAGGCTTTTCGGTCGCACCGACAATGCGCACCTGCTGGTTGTTGGTTGCGGCGAATTCGTTGACGATGACCGAAACGATCGGATCATTGATATATTGCGACAGCTGCAGTTTGATATCCTGTTGCAGCATCGTAGCCGTCTTGCCCGCAGCAGGCATATCGGTGATCAGCGGGGTCGTGATGCGGCCATCAGGACGCACCTGAACCTTCGCGCCCAGTTCCGGATTGCGCCATACGAAGATGGTAATCTGGTCGAGCGGGCCGATGATATATTCATCGCTGACCTGCTGCTGCGCGGGAATCGACGGCGCAGGCGGCAGGCCTGAGCCACCGGCATTGCTGCATCCGGCGATTGTCAAACTGCTGGCACAAACAGCCAGCAAGGCCTTGAAATTCAAGGTCTTGTTCATCACTACCTCTTTTCACACCAATGGAAATGTCAGGATTTCCAATGGAAAAATCGAAGCTGATTGCCCGCAGCTTCCCATTCCTTATGGCGAAAAAGGGTGAATAGACCGTTAGTAATAATAGGTGCCGGATGTAAAATCATCGCAAGGCCCAAATCCGCATATGAACAGGCCTGGCAGTATAATGCGTTATCAAAGCAGGTCGGCTTGTCCGGATTTTGCGCCTTCACGTTCCAGAAGCTTTGCCTTGCGATCAAGCCCATAGGCATAGCCGCCAAGGCTGCCATCCGATCGCACAACCCGGTGGCACGGGATCAACACCGCGACATTATTCGCCCCATTGGCTGACCCCGCCGCACGGACAGCGCCAGGTTTTCCGACAGCTGCCGCGATATCGGCATAAGTGCGCGTTTCGCCGATGGGGATACGGCGCAATTCCTGCCACACTGCCTCTTGGAAAGCCGTGCCAGCCACATCGACGGGCAGGTCAGGCATGCGTGACGGGTTTTCCACCGCCTGCACCGCGCCCTCGATCAACGCCTGCATCGATGCATCGGCAGGTGCTATCTGCGCCTTTGGAAAACGTTGGGTAAGTGCATTCTCGTCTTCATCGAACGACAGGCGGCAAATACCCCTTTCCGTCGCAGCGACAAGCATCTGGCCAAGCGATGTGGACACGACCGCCCAACGGATGACCGCCCCTTCCCCGCCATTTTTCCATGCGCTGGGCGACATCCCCAAACGTCCTTTCGTGTCCTCATAAAAGCGGCTCGGGCCGGAATAGCCAGCCTCGTAGATCGCGTCGGTCACGCGCGGTTCGCTAGACAAGGCGTTGGCGGCCCGCCTGGCGCGCTCAGCGCGAGCAAAGGCGGCGGGCGTCACACCCGTTGCGCGCTTGAACAGCCGATGAAAATGATGTGGGGCATAGCCGACCGCAACGCCCAGTTCCTCGAGTGCCGGCGGCTCTTCGGAGCGCAACAATTCAAACGCCTTCGCCATCGCCACTTCGTCGCGCCCGGCATCATCGGGCAGGCAGCGCTTGCACGCCCGCAATCCGTTCGACCGTGCCGCCGATCCATCAGCGAAGAAACGGACATTTGCCCGCGCCGGATGACGGGCGGCGCAACTAGGGCGGCAATAAATACCCGTGGTCAGCACACCGGTGACGAATCGCCCGTCGAAGCTGCGATCACGCCGCAGCACAGCTGCCCATGCGGTATCGGGATCGATTGTTTTGATGCCCATGTCAGTTCCGTTCTATCGTCGCCGAAAAGCAGCCATGCGCGGCGTTATGGGCATGAATATAGGCAATGCCCTCATCTGCAAAAAGTTCACGGATGCGCGGGTCGGCCTGCCCGGGCAAGGCGATCGCCGCATTGCGAAGGTTTCCCTCCGCATCAAAGGC
>DASUDM010000282.1:0-5024 GCA_036275575.1 Sphingorhabdus sp.
GCACCACCCGCAGGACCGGCGATCAGTTCGGTCAAGACCCGGTTCCCCTGCCGCATTCCTTTGGCGGGGGGCACGTCTTGCCCCGTACGTTCTGCCTCGGCCTTCCGGACCTTTTTCAGCTGCATGTCTAACGAATCGAGCCGAGGGTCTTTTGTGCCGTTGCCATCCTGCGCGGGATCTTCTGAAGCCATGCAATTCCTCCTGTTTCGAAAAGGGAGAACCGCCAAGACTCCGGGCAACCCCGCCAAGGCACGCGCCCTTTAGGAGAGCCCCCTGCCCAAGTCAACCAGTGGACACGAACAAAATCCTGTTCGCACCACGATCACTTAATTGCTGTAAATCGGTGGAGCTTGAACAGTAACGGGCAAGCTTGCACTTTGTTGAACCGAACCGAATGCATCGCGAATCTCTATGGTGCCGCCCCTTCCCGAAATGTTAAAGCGGACGGTAACCGCCCTTCCGTCGGCAAGCATCACCCTCGCGCCGGTCTGTCCTGAAGCATCGGAACGTACGGCTTGCGAAATCGAACCATCAAGACCGATAACATGCAGAAACTCGGTTCTGCCATCTCTGCCGCTGTCGCGCCAGTCGACGCGCACGGCTGTCGACGCGGGAGCGTTTCCTCTTGCGCCATATTGCTCCGGATTCGCATTGCTCCATTGCGTAACCGTGGGAATTGCAGTCGTTGGAGCAAGCCTCGTCATATCAAGCCGATTGCCGCCAGCAACAAATGTGATGGTATTGCCCTGAATCGACGGCATTCTTGGGAAATTCATTGTCCAGATCCGATCCACGCTGACGTTAGTTGCCTGGGCGCGATCATATATTATGAAGGTCGATGGCTTGATAAAAACGAACTCGCGTTCAGACTTTGCAATTGGCGACCCAGACGTGAACATCGGTGTGACATCGGCCAGAGCATAGGTCCAGTTAGCGTTATGGGCCAGCGCCACCATGTTGCAGGATTTGTCATATGATTGCCGAACTTGGGAACCGCCTGATTCAAAGCGCACTAGGTTGTGATATTTTTGATCCTGTTCGATACCAGAACGGCCATCAATATTGGCATCATAGGCAAGCCAACCACCTTTGAAGAGCACAAAGCTGCCCTGATCCTGATGTGCGTGGCTTTCGGTATATGGGCCACATATGAAATTGGCATAGGCCGAGGAAGTCAACCAATTGTCTCGCATTGAAAAGCTACCGGTACCCGATCCCCAATAAGCGGTCGAAAGTTCCGACAGTGGGCGTTCCGTTATCGACACAAGATCATAGAGATAGTCCGAATATCGCATGAACTGCTGGCTCATCTGCGGAACCGAGGATTGTCGGAGAAGCGACTTTACAACGCCGGAAACACGTTCGTTCGGAAACAGAGATGCGAGCGTCTGAAGATATGCCCTATGATAGTCGAACAACAAACCTTGCTGATCCCGCGAATGATCGCCACTTGTTTGGATGCGATCAAGCGTCGGAACAATCGAATGAATCATCCAGGGCATCGATGCCAATGTGTGCGGCGTGCGATCTGCGATACGTTCACCGGTAGATCGCTCCCACCAGTCGTAAATGCGCCAAAGCTTGAACATGGCGGTGCCATAGCCGGTGCCCTCGCGCGACCCACCTCCTACCAAGTCGTTATTGAACACCGGAAGCAGTTGGTTTTCGATCTTGGTCTGCCGGAATCGGGTCAGCCAGTCATTGGCCATGTCGTTTTCGCCGTGCGTTGCAAGACCCAACAACATCGTCGCCTCAAGGAACGAATAGTAATAGTTGTTGGATGGGTTATCTACGGACCACCCTGTCCAAGGAACCACCCGGCTTCCCCATTTCGCAGATGCATGGTTCCAGACGTTCCAGACGGCCTGGTTACCAAAATCCTTCCACCGCGTACGTTGAGCAGCCGTCGTGCTGCCGCGACACCAATCAAAGACCATCGAGAGATTCCCGATATAGTCGCCGACATGAAGATAGCTGTCGCCGGCAACGAGCGGCGTTGTTCCCGCAGCAATACGCGCTTCTTCGCTTCTGACATAGGTATCCGTTTGGTCGACTGCCCAGGTACAATATGAAGTCGAGCCGGTAATTTGCCCCATCAGAGCAACATGCCAAGGCTCCATACCGTATACATTGCCGGTCGCAACCTGCTGGTCGACCGACTGTTTGAAGCGAATGGCAGATGTGGAATTGGTGGCGAGCGCGTTCTTTAGATGTGCAAGCGTAGCGCCGTGCGAAAGAATTATCCTTGGCGTGCCAACTGGCTGGATGATTATCGGCCCCGGCAGAGAAGGTGGTTGCGGGGGTGTTGGTGGAGGGATCACGACCGGAGGAGGGGCACTGCCTCCCCCTTCGTCGCCACATGCAGCCAAAAGTCCGCAGCCCGCAACAGCAAACAGGCACCTGTTCCAAAATTTGTTTTTCGTGTTCACGTAATTTCCCGAATTTATGCAATGCCATTCATCATGAGAATGAGATTAGAGCATTCATGCAAAGAAATTAAGAATACAACATTGTAATTAAATAAATTAGTTTACATTTTTATATGAAGTCACTTATTGGTAACTTAATAATATTAACATATGAGAGAATTATATTTCAATTTTAATGAATTTTCATACGTTAATAATTCCGCTACATAACTGTTTTTCCGTAGTGCAATTCACGAAGAACGATGCGTCTCAGAACATCCGCTTAACTTGATGATTTCACGACATTTGGGAAGCAATTTGCTGCACCGGTCCATCTTGCGTTTCTGATGAGACTGCTCCCCAATATGTGCAGTTGTGCCAATAAAATCTGTCTCGAGAACATGAAGTTTCTCAAAACCAACAGCAAAGGCCCGGAAAATCGCTTTTCCGGGCCTTCAAATAGCTAGCACAATCGGACTTAAGGGCAACGCACGTCAAGTAGCGGTGGGCTGGCGTCGCGGGTTTTCCAGCTGCCATCGGGCGCTTGGTATTTCTCACCCGGAGCAGTACGTTCCTTGATCAGTCGGCACCCAGTGCGGAAAGCCATTTCCTCCACGGTCGCACCATTGGCGAGCGCCTCTTCGGTATATTTCGCCTTGCGCTTGATATTGAGGTCTTCGACCAGCGCACGAACAGCCGGTGACGGCGTCGATACAAATCCCAGATAGCCATCGGTCTTTTCACCGATCAACCCCTCGGAACGCGCCTGCTGGTAGGCCGGATCACGCTGTGCCATTGCGCTGCTGCCTGCGACAGCGGCGCCAATCAGCAAGGCTGCGGCCGCCATTTCGATACGGTCTTTCATCTTTTCGCTCAAAGCCATCAGAATATCTCCGAATTCTCTTCAATCACTTCCTTCGAAGCCTGATCCAGCCTGTACAGCACTTCCTGACGGATAGCGATGTTGAGGTTGATGACGATCGGCTTGTCAGGCGCTTGGACCTGCACGCACCCCGAAAGGCTTGATGCGGCCAAACACAAGAAGAGAAACGCTCCTTTCGTCATGTTCGGACGGATTGCACCATTGCCATCCGCCGTCAATCGATGTCGCATATAGTCTTCCCTCGCTTTCGGCAGGCTGAATGGAATGTTCATTTGGCGATCACATGGAATCATGGCTTTTTCTCGTTGGTTTCGGCATTTGCCGGTGACGGGCCATTCTGGCTTTCGATCAGGCTACGCCCCTGTTGCAGGGCATAATCGGCGTCGTACAATCCGCGCAGCGAGCCGATAAGTTGCAGGAATTGCGCCTCGATCCGCACGTTGAACTGGATTGGAATCTTGGCCAGTTGCCTGGTTATGAAGTTTTGCTTGGCAAGACTGCCCTGTTGCAGCCCGTCAAAGGCAACATCGGTGATGATTTCACCATCAAGCTTGCCATTTACGCCAATGCGCATTTCGCGGAAGCGAACCGAGCGCAAAGCCTGGAAGGCAAAATTGGCGAAAACACCCATATCTTCATAGGTCAGCTCGCCCAGATAGCTGAGTTCGCCACCGCCGGGTCGCGAAACCAGCGATCCACCGACGATGCGTCCGCCTTCCTGGTTGAAAATCATGGGCAAAACGCCATCAAAAACCCCGGAAACCTGCAGATTTTCGAAATCGTAACTGGCGAGGAACTTTTCGGCATCAAGCCCGACCAAGCGGAAGGTCAATTTTCGCTCTGCTTCGACATCGAAATCGATAACCGTCGGCTCCAGAATCAGTTCGCCGCCGAAAAACGGCCAGCGCCCCTCTTCGATTCGTACCTGCTGGTCTGGCAGCAACTGGTACCGGATAACGCCGTCGAGCGCCTGCACGCCGGGATTGAGCGAGCGAACACGGGCAATCTGGCCGGGCGCCGTGGCCATGCCGAGCAAATCGGTGAACTGCAATTCGGTTTCCAGACCTTCGACAGGGCCAAATGCCGCCGCCAATTCGGTATTCAGGATCGAAAACCGGCCGCTGCTGCGAACGCCATTGGCATCCCATTCGATCCGTCCGTCTCCCGTGACGCGGCCGTTCACATTGGCAATATGGCCCAGTGTCAACACCGTGAGCTTTTCGGGCTGCAATCGATCGTTGAACTGGAGACCGTCGACCGAAAGCAGCGCGTTGCCTGTGCTGTTGCCCAGATCATGTTCGATCTGCGCATCGGCAACCTTCAGGCCGCTTTCAGGTTCATGCAGATTGCCGATTGCCGAAATCCGGCCATCGGCCAATGTCAGCTGGAAATCAGGCACCTTTAGCGGGTTGAAGCGATCAACCTGCGCTTCATCGGAGACAAAGAGCGCTGCATCGAGGCCAAGGACGCCATCTTGCCAACGCCACTGGCCAGCCGCCTCGCTGATCAGCAACGGCACGTTGCCAATCTGCCCTGCCCCGCCGGCAATTGTGCCTTCAACACCCGTTGCGCCAAGGCGCCCTTGCAATCGCGCGACGGTGAATGTGCTCAAACTATCTGCGGGACCAAGGTTGACCGCCACTTCGTTGGCCGCAAATCCGCGATCAAGATCAAAGCTGATGCTGTTTCCTTTGGCCTTTAAAGGAGATTGGCCAAGCATGCCGGCAACGGCA
>DASUDM010000283.1:0-2837 GCA_036275575.1 Sphingorhabdus sp.
GTCCGAATAGCCGGTTTCGGCATCAAGCCTCGCCTGCGGCATGGCCCAATCGGCGAAATAGGTGCCGGTGGGCAGCGTTTCTTTGTACCGCACATCAATCCTGGCGATTGGCGTCGCATCGGCTTTTGCCTCGCTAATCGCTCCGGTTGCAACCATGGCGTTGAGGACGAGTTTTGCCCGCTTTGCCGCACGCTGCGGATTGCGAGTCGGGGCCAGACGGTTGGGCGCTTGGACCAATCCTGCGAGCATCGCTGCTTGCGACAGCGTCAGATTTTCAGGCTTGCGATAGAAATAATGCATCGAGGCCGCGCGCAGGCCGTAGATATTGTCACCGAAATAGGCGTTCGAAAGATAGCGTTCGAGTATTTCGTCTTTAGTCAGCCAAGCCTCCAACCAGAAGGCGATCAGCGCCTCGCGCGCCTTGCGTGTCAGGCTGCGTTCGGGCGTGAGGAAAGTGAATTTGGCAAGCTGCTGCGTAATGGTGCTGCCGCCCTGTTTTAGGCCGCTGCCAAAGGTGTTGCTCCACAATGCGCGCGCAATGCTGCGCGGATCTACACCCCAATGCGAATAAAAACGCCGGTCCTCGATCGAGAGGAAGGCCTGTATGACGTGGGGTGGCAGTTCCTTCACCTTGACCGGCTTGTCGACGATGGCCCCATTGCGGGCGATCGGCGTGCCATCCCAAGCCAGCAGTGTAATCCGGGGAGGCGCGATCGGTTGCAGTGATTTGGATAGAGGTGCGGTAATTGCCAGCCAGAAGACGATCAGGATGAACAATAGTAGCAGGCCAGAACTGGCCCTGGTAAACCACCACCAGCGTGTTCTTCCCAACAGCCAAGGTTTATCGGCTGTCGCGTTGGAGGAAGTGGCCGCACGTTCCTCCCAAGGCTTTGGTTCGCCCGGAAACATCCCGGCATAAGCGCGATCAAACGCAGCCAGCTTGCTGTCGATATCAGTTGCAGGAGGAGTTTTGTTTCGCCGGAAAAGCATCGATAGGCTGTGTTATAGGAATAAGACGGTAAAGGGTAGAGCAAAAATCGGATTACAGGAAGCTGTATGGATCGACGTCGACGCCAACCCTTACCCCGCGGGGAAATTCCAGCGCGCCCAGCCATTCCCGCATGATGTTTTGCAACTCGACCGAGCGTTGGGCGTGGACCAGCAGCCGCTGCCGGTGGCGTCCTCGCAGCATGGCGAGCGGGGCAGGGGCGGGGCCATATACATGCATTCCTTCGACTTCCGGGGCGGAGCCCCCCACAGCGCGCGCCGCCTCTATCGCTTCGCGTTCATCTTCGGAGCTGATGATGATGGCGGCAAAGCGCCCAAAGGGCGGCGCACCCGCGCGGCGGCGCTGCTCGATTTCGGCATCGTAAAATCCGTCCCGATCTCCATCGACAAGTGCAGCGATTACAGGATGCGATGGATTGCGTGTCTGGATGTAGACCTCACCCGGTTTTTCAGCGCGTCCGGCGCGGCCCGCCGCTTGGGCGATCTGCTGGAATGTCCGTTCGGCAGCACGCAGGTCGCCACCTTCAAGGCCGAGGTCGGCATCGATAACGCCAACCAGCGTGAGTTCGGGAAAATGATATCCCTTGGTGACCAATTGCGTGCCGATGATGATGTCTACGGCTTTGTTCTCAACCAGCGCGACAAATTCAGCGGCCTTTTCAGGAGACCATAAGGTATCGGAGGTTGCGACAATCGTTCGTGCTTCGGGAAGCAGCCGGTTGACCTCGTCGCATATGCGCTCAACGCCGGGGCCGCAGGGAACGAGACTGTCTTCCGCGCTGCATTCGGGGCAGGCATCGGGCGGCGGCATTACATGCCCGCAATGGTGGCAGGCAAGGCGGCGGACCAGCCGATGCTCGACCATCCAGGCAGTGCAATTGGGGCATTCGAACCGGTGCCCGCAATTCCGACATAAGGTGAGCGGCGCATAACCACGCCGATTGAGGAACAAGAGGCTCTGTTCGCCGCGTTCGAGCCGCTCTTCCAGTGCTTTCAGCAAGGTGGGGGCGATCCAGTGACCGCGTTCGGGCTGGTCCTGCGTCAGGTCGATCGCTGCGATGCGCGGCATCTTGGCAGCGCCGAAGCGCGAGGGGATTTCAAGGCCCTTGTACCGCCCGATGGACACCATGTGGCGGCTTTCCAGCGCAGGGGTGGCACTTGCCAACACGACAGGGAAGCCTTCGAACTTGCCGCGCATCACTGCAACATCGCGCGCATGATAGCGAACGCCATCTTCCTGCTTGAAACTGATTTCATGCGCTTCATCAACGACGATCAGCCCCGGATTGGCGAAGGGAAGGAACAAGGCGGAGCGGGCACCTGCAACCACCTGCACCCGCCCCTCTGCCACCCCGCGCCAGACGCGGCGGCGCTGCGATTGCTTCATGCCAGAATGCCAGGTTGCAGGCTCAACGCCAAAGCGCGCTTCAAAACGTTGGAGAAAGGGTTGAGTGAGGGCAATTTCCGGAAGCAAGACAAGAACTTGCTTTCCATTCTTCAAAGCTTCTGCAACCGCCTCGAAATAGGTTTCGGTTTTACCCGAACCGGTGACGCCATCAAGCACAATGGGTTCAAACTGCCCTGCCTTTACCGCATCACGCATCACCTTAGCGGCGGCTTCCTGCGCTTCGGTCAGCTCTGGATGGTCATGATCCGGTTCAGGTGCGACAAAGGGTGCGTCGAGGCTGACCGTCACCGGTTCAAGCGCGCCGGCTTTTACCAGGCCGCGGATCACCGCTTCGCTGACGCCAGCCTGATCGGCGAGTTCGCGGACCAGCCCTTGCGCATCGACCAAAGCATCGAGTGCGGCGGCGCGTTGCGGAGTCAGG
>DASUDM010000284.1:0-5171 GCA_036275575.1 Sphingorhabdus sp.
AATGACATTGCGGAAATCCACCTTCTTGCCATTATGATCGGTCAGTTTGCCGTGATCCATGACCTGAAGCAGAATGTTGAACAGATCCGGATGCGCCTTTTCGATTTCGTCGAGCAGCAGTACGCAATGTGGGTTCTGGTCGACCGCATCGGTCAGCAAACCGCCTTGGTCGAACCCGACATAACCCGGAGGTGCACCGATGAGGCGCGAAACGCTGTGCCGTTCCATATATTCCGACATGTCGAACCGCTTCAGCGGAATGCCCATGATGCTCGCCAGCTGGCGCGCCACTTCGGTCTTGCCGACGCCGGTCGGACCCGAAAACAGATAGTTGCCAATCGGCTTGTCCGGATCGCGCAGGCCAGCACGGCTGAGCTTGATGGCCGAGGACAGCACCTCGATCGCCTTGTCCTGTCCGAAGACAACGCGCTTCAGGTCCGCCTCAAGGTTGCCGAGCGCGGCGCGATCGTCGGTCGAGACATTTTTGGGCGGGATGCGCGCAATGGTGGCGATCACAGCCTCGATTTCCTTGGGCGTGATCAGCTTGCGGCGCTTTGACGGCGGCACCAGCATCTGCATCGCCCCAACCTCGTCGATCACGTCGATGGCCTTGTCCGGCAGTTTGCGGTCGTTGATGTAGCGTGCCGACAATTCGACCGCAGCCTTCAACGCATCGGGGGTGTATTTGACCTTGTGATGCTCTTCAAACGCGCTGCGCAGGCCAGCGAGGATCTTGATCGTGTCGTCGATGGTCGGTTCGTTGACGTCGATCTTCTGGAAACGGCGCAGTAGCGCACGATCCTTTTCGAAATGGTTGCGGAATTCCTTGTAAGTTGTTGAACCAATGCAACGAATTGTTCCGCCGGAAAGCGCGGGTTTCAGCAGGTTCGATGCATCCATTGCGCCTCCACTGGTGGCGCCCGCACCGATTACAGTGTGGATTTCATCGATGAACAATATAGCGTGCGGCAGCTTTTCAAGCTCCGAAACCACTGCCTTCAAGCGTTCTTCGAAATCACCGCGATAGCGCGTGCCGGCAAGCAGCGCACCCATATCGAGCGAGTAGATGACAGCCGGCAGCAGCACTTCGGGCACCTGCTTTTCGACGATGCGGCGGGCAAGGCCCTCGGCAATTGCGGTTTTCCCGACGCCAGGTTCGCCGACATAAAGCGGGTTGTTTTTCGAGCGGCGGCACAGGATCTGAACCGTGCGGTCCACCTCCTCGCTGCGGCCGATCAGTGGATCGATACGACCCTGCTTTGCCTTTTCGTTGAGGTTGACGGTGAACTGTTCAAGCGCACCTTCCTTGCCCTTTTTGTCTTTGCCATCGGATGCGGCTTCTTCCTTGCGCTCTTCGGTTCCTTCGACCGGGCGCTGCTCGACCAGCTTGCCATCCTTGCCGATGCCATGGCTGATATAGCTAACGGCATCGAGGCGGCTCATATCCTGTTGCTGCAGGAAGTAGACGGCATAGCTTTCGCGTTCGGAGAAGAGCGCGACCAGTACATTGGCACCGGTAACGACATCCTTGCCCGAACTCTGCACGTGCAGGATGGCACGCTGCACCACGCGCTGGAATCCGCTGGTAGGCGATGGATCAACATTGCCACCGACCTTGAGGCTTTCGAGTTCGTTATCGAGATACTGGATCACTGTATCGCTGAGTTCACCCAAATCGACTCCGCATGCCTGCATCACCTTGGACGCATCGGGATCATCGATCAGGGCCAGCAACAAATGCTCCAGCGTTGCATATTCATGCGCGCGTTCGGCCGCATTTTTCAATGCGTTATGCAGCGTGGCTTCAAGCGATTCAGCAAAACTGGGCATTCATATAACTCCGTGGCAGTGCCCCCGACCGCCGGTTGCCCCGCTGATGCAATGTCGCCCTTTTAACGACGCATTTCAACCGCACTTGCGGCCAAACCGAAAAATTCCCGAAAATGGTTGCCGAAATGTTGCGGATAAACGCTTAACGGGGGCGTTCAGCTTTTCCGGAACAGTGCATCGGCCGCGCTTCTGTGGCTCGAAGCTGCGCCAATTTTGGCCTCGCACCGGGCGATTTCGCCCTTCAGGAGCTCAATCCGTTCCTTGAGCTCGTCGATCGACAGCGGGTCAAGGTCTTCGCGCAACAATTGCTTGAGCGGATCGGATCCGCGCAACGGTAAATTATCGTCCATATCCATGGCACGAGTGTTGACTGGACCTTTGCCGCTGTCAATATGCCGCCGTTTTTCCCGAGTGGGCCAAGGGGGGTAGCAGTGGCTTTGCCAGATCAAATGACAGCAATAGAAATTTCAGCGCCTGGCGGGCCTGAAGTGCTTGTGCCCTGCCAGCGACCCGTTCCGGTGCCGGGTGAGGGTGAGGTTTTGGTGAAAGTTGCTGCGGCGGGTGTGAACCGGCCCGATGTGGTCCAGCGTATGGGCCTCTATCCTGCACCACCAGGGGCAAGCGATCTGCCAGGGCTTGAAATTTCTGGCACTGTCGTTGCGATTGGCCCCGGTGTTGCAACCGAGCATATGGGGCAAAAGGTCTGCGCCCTGGTCGCGGGCGGTGGTTATGCCGAATATTGCATCGCACGCGCGGATGTCTGCTGGCCGGTGCCTCCATCGCTCTCGATGGAAGAGGCAGCCGCGATTCCTGAAACGCTGATGACCGTGTGGCACAATGTGTTTGAGCGCGGATATGCTGCAGAAGGTGAAACAATCCTTGTTCATGGCGGCACCAGCGGAATCGGCACGATGGCGATCAAACTGGGCAAATTGTTCGGTCTCGAGGTGATTGTGACCTGCGGCTCGGCGGATAAATGCGCTGCCGCGCTCGCGATCGGTGCCGACCATGCGATCGATTACAAGGCAAGCGATTTCGTTGAGGCGGTTGCCAAGATCACTGGCGGGCAGGGGGTGCACCTCGTGCTCGATATGGTTGCGGGAAGCTATGTTCCCCGCAACCTCAAATGCCTGCGCGAGGATGGCCGCCATGTGACGATTGCAGTGCAGGGCGGGTTGGTCGCTGAAATCAACATGGTGCAAATAATGAGCCGCCGCTTGACACTGACTGGATCGACGCTGCGTCCGCGTACGAACGAATTCAAGGGGCTGCTGGCGCAAGAGATCTATGCGAATGTCTGGCCCGATGTTGTTGCAGGCCGCTTGCGTCCTGAAATGGCGCAGTCCTTTCCACTGGCCGAAGCCAGCGTCGCTCACCGCCTGATGGAAAGCGGCGATTTTGTCGGCAAGATTATCCTGCTCACCTGAGCCAACAAAAAACCCCGGAGTTTCCTCCGGGGTTCGTTGTTTGCGCTACCGGCTCAGGTCAGAACCGGAAACCTACCGCAACGCCGTAGGTGCGCGGATCCAGCGTGTAGATATTTGTGAACAGGCCCGATGACGGGTCTGTAATATACTTGCCTGTGATCGCCTGCGAGTTGAACAAGTTCGATACAAATGCCCGCGCATAAAACTTGTCTTCTGGTCCAGAGACAGTCAGCTGTGTGCTGACAATTTCATATGACTTAATACGATCGCGGATTGTATTAAAATTGCTGCCCCATGCATTACCCGTGAAGTACAAATCTGCACGCGGCGTAATGGTCCAGCCACTGTTGGTTTTAATGTCATACTGAGCGCCAACGGAGAATTTAAAGTTTGGCGAGTTGGCTAGTTCATTACCTTTCAGATTGCGTTCCACACCGCCAGGCAAGAAGAAGCCACCGCCCGCGCCCGCGTCAAACAGGTAGGTACCTGCGGGAGTATTGGCGCGAATGAAGCTGCCCAATGCGCCGCAAAGTGAGAAGGCACCAAAGGAGTTTGTTCCGGGCACTTGGACAGCAGGCCTGATCAAGCCACCCCCCGCAGCAGCATTGAACCCGTTCACAAGCGCCAGCGTGTTGGCAATGGGGACACTTCCAGCGACAGCGGGAGCAACGACGCAGTTAGCAGCGCTTTGCAGATCCTTGATTATCACCACATCACTACGCCCATTGGAAGGATTTCGCGTGTCTACTGTATTGAAATCAGCGATTTCCGTTTTTAAATAGGAAAGGCTGGCATTGACCGTGAACTCCCTAACCGGCCGAATGATTGCTTCCAACTCAACACCATAAATAGTCGCATTGGTATTGTCGTTGAACGATGTGCGGTTGATGATGCGGCTGACTTGGAAGCCATTATACTTATAGTAGAAGCCAGTAGCGTTGAGCTGGAGTTGGCCACCCAAGAAGCTGTTCTTTGTACCGACTTCAAAAGCGTCGATCAGTTCGCCTTCGAACGTCAAAGGAATGGGGGGGAACAAGTTAGGATCATAAGGCGGATTGAAGCCACCGGGTTTATAACCCCTTGTATAGCTCGCATAAACAAGTGTGTCTTCCGTAAATGACAATTCGGGCTTCCAATCGACTACAACACGACCTGTGATTTCATCGAACGTGCCTGTTTGAATTGCAAACTCCTGCTGTCCCGGAGTGGAACTGTCGCCATCAAAATTGGCTAAAATCGGTGTTGTGTCAGTCGTACCAAATGGAACAAGCACGTTCAGGAACGGCTGTCTGGCACGAATGAACTTCTTGTCGTTCGAATATCTTAATCCGCCGGTAATTTTGAGATTGTCGGCAATGTCGAAATAGACCTCGCCGAAAATACCGTATGTTTTAAGCTTGCCTTTATCAGTGTCGCTGAAGAAAAACGGGGGAGCCAAGCCATAATCTAAT
Organism: Sphingorhabdus sp.; assembly: GCA_036275575.1. Taxonomy (GTDB): domain Bacteria; phylum Pseudomonadota; class Alphaproteobacteria; order Sphingomonadales; family Sphingomonadaceae; genus Sphingorhabdus_B. Next base: position 4,709 of record DASUDM010000284.1, read on the forward strand.
GAGGGAAGGCCCGCATTAAAGGCATTCACTACGCCCAAGAATGCCGACATATAGTCAAAACCGGTCGCCAGGACAGCATAGTCAACATCTCGACCGGTATTTTGGAGATAAAGGCCTCCCACCAGGAAATTGAAAGGGCCATCAAAGTCAGACGCAAGCCTGCCTTCGATTGACCATTGTTTGTTTCTGCCGCCTGAATAGTCGTACTCATTGGTATTGTTGGCGCAGGATTGAATCCGTCCACCGTGCGACCCGGAGTACAAGGGGTCGAATGCCGACACACAGAATTGGCTGCCGCTAAAGGTACCCGAACGAAGGATAGCTTGCGCGATCGGATTGCCCCCTGCGCCAGCTGCTCGCAATGCAAGAATCCCAGGATTGTTTGCCAAACTGCGCGTAGTCGTCAGATTATAGTCAAGGCTGGACGCATATTCATTTTCTGAATAGCCCCCCGTCAATGTAG
>DASUDM010000285.1:0-4204 GCA_036275575.1 Sphingorhabdus sp.
GCGCTGGGCAACCTTGTTTCGGCGATGCTGGTCCAGATTGGTACCCAGATCGAAGACCCGATGGAACGCCTTGCCTGGGTACGTAAGGAAGCCGTCAACTCCAAGGCAATGACCAATGCCGTGGGCGCTCGCACACTCACCGATTACAGCCAGTTCATCCCCTCCGGCCTCGCCGGGCTTGGCGCGCGGCTCTATACAAGGCTCGGCGTTTCCAACCTGCACTCGCCGGTTTTCAACTGTGTCGCAACCAATGTGCCCGGCCCGCGCGTGCCGCTTTACTTCGCAGGGGCCAAGATGGTGCGGATGATGGGCACTGGCCCGGTTTTTGACGGTATGGGGCTGATCAACACAATCTATAGCTATGGCCCTGAAATCGCGATTTCCTTCACCAGTGATCGCGACATGATCCCTGACCCGGCCAATTATGCGGCGGCACTGCGCGAGTCTTTCGAAGAGTTGTTACGTGCGGTTCCAAAAGCAGCGGCGAAGAGCAAGGACGCTGCTCAGCCTGCGCAAAAGCCAGGGGCGAAATCAAAAACGACGCCTGCAAAGACGGAGCCCGCGAAGACTACGACCAAGAAGCCAGCCAAGAAAACTGCTGCTCCAAAAGCCAAGGCATCACCCAAGCCGAAAGCAAAATCGCCGGCTAAACCGAGAGGCAAAACAAAAAAATAAGGGAGCGCCGGCGGTACTGGCGCCCCCTAAATTTCGGTTTTTTGTCAGTGCCCGCTTGAAGGGTAGAGCAAACCGCGCAGGCCGGTGCGCTCGAATGGTTTCCACTCGCCTTCGGCTTGGGCCAACCGGTCAGCAATTGCCCAGAGCACAGTGGGATTTACGCCCAAGCCACAATGGCTGCCCTTCACCTCGATATTGTCGGTGTGCGGCGCTTTGGGTTCGCGGCTATTCTGCCAAGCGACAATCCCATCCTGTTGCGAATAAATCGCTGTCGAAGGCACAGGCGGGACATCGTGGCTCTCGGCCAGTTGCGCCTGCACATCGGGATCGTCGATATTGTGCCCAGTCAGCATCTGATAGGCGCGCCAGGCATTGGTCGATTTGGGGCTGCCGACAATCGGCGAGCCGAGCGAGATAACCTGCCGCACCATATCCGGCCGACGGCGCGACAATTGCCGTGCCAATGTTCCGCCCAGCGACCAGCCGACCAGGCTGACCTTGCGCCCGGTATCGGCATGGATCTGTTCCAGCCGGGCTATAAGATGCTCACCATTATGGCCTATGGCCTTGGGGCCAAGATTGCGCCCCAATTCCCAATGAAAGGCGTTGTAGCCCAGCTTGTCGAGATAGGTTTGCAGCGGCTTCATCGAAAATTCGGTCGCCATGAAACCGGGGAGCAAAAGCACCGGGTGCCCGTCACCTTTCGGCGCCTGCATCAAAAGCGGGCTTGCCCATGTCATCGAACCAAATTCGGCAAGGGCACGGGGAAACTCGGTCAGCGCGAGAAACAGCGAGGGACGCGTAACGTCATCAATAGCGGCAGTTGCCAAAAGCACTCTCCTGCGAACATTTTTGCCGGTTCTGCGCCGGATTTGTCACAGGAGGCTGACCTATGCGGGAGTCGCCGTCAATCCGCTTTTTCACCCTAGTCGTGTAACAATGCACTAAGGCCTTGTTTATAATCAGGATAGTTAGGCACCCATCCCAGGAGCCGCTTTGCCTTTCGGTTGGAAACGCGGCGGTTCTCGGCATAAAATGCTGCAGCCATGGGAGAAAGTTGCGCCTCTTCGAGGCTTTGCAATGGCGGAGGTGGCGCGCCCAAAAGGCAGCTGGCAAATTCGATGACCGCATTCTGGCTGCACGGTAAATCATCGGCCAGATTGTAAACGCCTGCGGGCCCTGCAAAGCTGGCGACTATGCCGGAGACAATATCATCGACATGAATGCGGCTGAAAACCTGGCCCGCTATGTCGATACGATGCGCCCTGCCCTCACGTACCCGGTCCAATGCCGAACGCCCCGGGCCATAGATGCCTGGCAAGCGAAGCACGGAGACATCGTCGCGAAGTTTTTGCCATTCAAGATCCGCCGCCGCACGTGCGCTGCGCCGACCGGTTCCTATCGCTGCGCTTTCGTCTACCCATGCGCCGCCGGTATCGCCATAAACACCCGTGGACGAGAGATAGCCGATCCATTTCGCAGGTGCCGAACGCAACGCACCGCCGTAACGATCCATTACAGGATCGCCGCCCTCGCGCACCGGCGGAACCGACGATAAGATATGCGTCGCCTCTGATAAGGCTTTCAAGACAGCCGCTTCATCATCAAAGCGAAATGTGCCGGGAGCCACATTGCGGCTTGTGCCAACGACATCCCAGCCATGCCCGCGCACATATTGCGCAAGACGGCTGGACGTATAACCCATTCCGAAGATCAGCAGCTTTCCGGTCATTCGCTGTCTCTCCAATCTTGGAGCGCCAGCGTCAAGCATGTTGCCAAGCACGGGGGGCAATGCGAATAGGGCGCAATGGAGAGCCCCACCCAAGAACAAGTTGAAGTCGTGCGCAGCCGGCTGTTGATGGATTTGCCGCACGGCTTTCTGGGTCGCAAAGGCGGTGTATCCGGCGGAATACATGCGGGTCTCAATGTCGGGCTGGGGTCCGACGATGATCGCGAGGCCATTATTGAAAACCGTCGCCGAGCCGTAGCCGCTGTCCTGCCCGGTGCCGAACTGGTAACTGTCCACCAGGTACATTCGCCCGATGTCGTGACAGTCTCGCAGCCATTGCCCCTCGACCAAAGGCCGACTGCCGACGCGATGGTAACTAACCGGCCAGGTTTGCTCTTGGGAATATTGACAGCGGATTGTGTCCCGGTGCTTTTTGCCGATGTCGATGCGGGCATAGTTGGCGCTGCCCATGCCGGGTGGAAAGGTGCACTTTCGGGCGTTACCGACAATACGCTGTCAGCAATGGAGGCATTGGGCGCCGAACGTTCCCGCATCATTTGCGCCGTGGGGCCATGCATCGCCCAGAAAAGCTATGAAGTCGATGATGGCTTTTTCCACCGCTTCGTTCAGCAAGCGGATGAGAATGAGCGTTTCTTTGCCAGCGGCAAACCCGGACATTGGCAGTTCGATATCGAAGGCTATGTTGCGGCCCGATTGGCGGCGGCAGGGATAGGGAAGGTCGAATGCCTGGGCGAAGACACCTATTCGCAACCGGACCGCTTTTTCAGTTATCGGCGCAGCTGCCATCGCAGCGAATCAGGCTATGGGCGCGAAATATCTTTGATCGGATTGCGGGGCTGATGTGAGGATAAAAACCGGGGGGCTTTGGGGCGGAATCGCCGTTTTCCTTTTGATGCTGCTGGTCGGACCACCTGCATCGATGGCCGTACCCGCCTGGCATGTCGCCGCGCTGACCGTGCTGATGGCGATATGGTGGATGACCGAAGCATTCCCGCTAACTGTCACGGCATTGCTGCCTTTCCTGGCCTTGCCGCTGATGGGAATACTGAGCGCGGGTGAAGTCGCCAAGGAATATTATTCGCCAATCCTGTTCTTGATCCTGGGGGGAGCGTTCATCGCACTTGCCGTCGAGCGGACGGGGATGCACCGGCGTATCGCGCTTTGGATATTGGGATTTGCGGGGCAAAGCCGCTTCGGCCTTTTGCTGGCCTTCATGGCCGCGACCGCATTCATATCGATGTGGATTTCAAACACCTCGACATCTCTGATCATGATGCCGATTGCGCTTGCAGTGCTGGTTGCTGGCGGGGTCGCAGAGGATGAAACCGATGGGATGGCTGGCGCTCTGGTGCTGGGTGTAGCCTTTGCTGCTTCGCTCGGCGGACTGGGTACATTGGTGGGATCACCGACCAACCCGATTGCTGTCGGTCTGATCGAAAAGCAGGTTGGCATGGATATCAGCTTTGCGGACTGGATGTCTTTCGGCGTTCCGATTTTGCTGGTCGCCGTACCGGCAACCGCCTTGATCCTGGCAAAGGTGCAAAGGATCGAGGCAACTGCTTTTGACCCGAAAGCGGCACGCAGCGCCATCGGAACGCAGGGGCCTTGGACAATAGCTGAAAGGCGCCTCCTTCCAATCATCCTGCTCGCCATCGCCCTGTGGCTGGCACAACCTCAGCTGGAGGCAATCCTGCCAAAAGGCTCGGTCACAGATGGGACCATCGCCATCGCCTGCTCACTGTTGCTGTTCCTTGTACCCGATGGCAGCGGCCGACCGCT
>DASUDM010000286.1:0-2910 GCA_036275575.1 Sphingorhabdus sp.
ATAAACGATGTCGCTGGCCTTCGCCTCGACGATGTTTTCCTTATAGCCCTCGACCGCATTGGCTTCCTTGGTCGCGATGAAGGCGCTACCGATATAGGCAAAATCTGCGCCCATAGCCTGCGCCGACAGGATTGATTGGCCATGCGCAATCGAACCGGACAGCGCAACAGGGCCATCGAACCATTCGCGGATTTCCTGCATCAGCGCAAAGGGCGAAGTCGTTCCAGCATGGCCACCCGCACCGGCAGCGACAGGGATCAGGCCATCGGCCCCCTTCTCGATAGCCTTGCGCGCAAAACGATCATCGATGACGTCATGGAGCGTTATGCCGCCCCATGCATGTACCGCCTGGTTCAGGTCCTCACGTGCCCCCAGCGACGTGATCGTAACCGGCACCTGCCACTTGGCGCAAATTGCCACATCTTCATCGAGGCGGTTGTTCGAACGATGGACGATCTGGTTCACTGCATAGGGAGCCGCCGGACGATCAGGATTGTCCCGGTTATGCACCGCCAGTTCTTCGGTAATCTGGTGAAGCCATTCGTCGAGCTGGCTCGCGGGGCGTGCATTGAGCGCCGGGAAACTGCCAACCACACCTGCCTTGCACTGTGCAATCACCAGTTCCGGCCCCGAAACGATGAACAGGGGGGAACCGATCACCGGCAAGCGGAGATTATCAAAAATGGCAGGCAAAGACATCGGCAACTCCTAAGGCTTAATCACTTGTTTAAGCCGTAAAGAGCGTAACGCCCTGCCCTTGTCAAATGCCGTTTGCAGCACTCAATAGCGCACGCACGGTTGCCGTAGCGACATCGGTGTCAATCCCTGCGCCAAAAAGGCTGCGGCCATCGGCAGTGCGGCATTCAACATAAGCTGCTGCCTGCGCGCCGGCACCATGGCCAATGGCATGCTCGCTATAATCGACAATATCCATTTCGGGTCCACCATGGTCTTTGAGCGCCGCAATCACGCTCGACATCAGGCCATTGCCGCGCCCCGAAAGGCTGCGAAACTCGCCATCTACCTTCAGCTTACCAACAAAAATGCGGTCACTTCCGGCATGGTTCTCTGCATAGTCGAACAGTTCGAAGCGCCCCGACTTGTTGATAAAATAGCGCTCCTGGAACGCACCCCAGATATCGCCCGAGGTCAATTCACGGCCTGTAGTGTCTGAAAGCTCTTGCACCGTGCGCGAAAAGTCGGCCTGCATCTTCTTGGGCAGTTTAAGTCCATAGTCCTGCTCAAGCACCCAGGCGACACCGCCCTTGCCGCTTTGCGAATTCACGCGAATGACCGCTTCATAGCTTCGACCCAAATCAGCTGGGTCGATGGGCAAGTACGGAACTTCCCAGATTTCATCATTACGCTTGGCTTGATGGGCAAAGCCCTTCTTGATTGCGTCCTGGTGGCTTCCCGAAAATGCGGTGAACACAAGTTCCCCGGCATAAGGATGGCGAGGGTGTACGGGCAGCTGGTTGCAATATTCTACGGTCTGGATGACCTCATCGATATCCGAGAAATCGAGCCCCGGATGAAGTCCTTGCGTGTACATGTTGAGTGCAACGGTTACGAGGTCGACATTGCCGGTGCGCTCACCATTGCCAAACAGGCAGCCCTCGACGCGGTCGCCCCCTGCCAACAGGCCCAACTCGGTTGCGGCAATTCCGGTGCCGCGGTCATTATGTGTGTGCAGACTGATAACCACCGCTTCACGGTTCGGAATGTTGCGGCCGAAATACTCGATCTGATCCGCATAGATGTTGGGCATTGCCGCCTCTACGGTGGCAGGCAGGTTGAATATGATCGGCTTTTCGACGGTCGGCTTCAGGATTTCCATAACGGCGCTGCAAACCTCGATGCTGAAATCCAATTCGGCAGTCGAGAAGGTTTCCGGCGAATATTCAAAGTGCCAATCGGTTTGCGGATATTTCGCGGCTTGCTCGGCCAGGATCTGCGCCCCTTCAATCGCAATCGCCTTCACGCCCGGCTTATCAAGATTGAAAACGATGTTGCGCCAAGCGGGCGATACCGCATTGTACAGATGCACGATCGCCTTTTTCGCACCTGCCATCGCCTCGAATGTCTTTTCGATCAGGTCGCGGCGCGATTGGGTCAGGCTCTGGATCGCGACATCATCGGGGATGCGTCCGCTGTCCACCAGATCGCGGATGAAATCGAAATCGGTCGCCCCTGATGAAGGAAAGCCGACCTCAATTTCCTTGATGCCCACCTTGACCAGCAGGTCGAAAAAGCGGCTCTTCTTCTCAGATCCCATCGGGTCGATCAGCGCCTGGTTGCCATCGCGCAAATCGGTTGAAAGCCAACGGGGTGCCTTGTCGATAGTGCGGTTCGGCCATTGCCGATCTGGTAGGTCAACCTGCGGGAACGGGCGGTACTTGCGGGATGGGTCGTTCAACATTTTGCTTCTCAATCTGTGGGGCGCGCCATGTCGCCCTTAACGTTTCCGGTCTGATTGTAGTTCGTACCCTTAGGCCGGGCGGCTCCGGACATAGCCGGAGGCAATCACGCGCCTAAGGGCGCGTAAGTCGAAGAAGAAGCGAGAGTGAACGGACTTTCATCGTGACCGCGCTTTTTCACACAAAATTTCAAACGTCCAGCAAAAAGCGCAACAACTGGTGCATCAAACCGGGGAAAGCGCATCGTATAATCGGAAAGCGGCATTTTCGACCGTGTCGAAAGCCAAATCGGATACTAGCGGATCGCGCGCGCCCTTGCGCAAGGGCAATCTGTTGCTTCGAAGTGCGCTGCGCAAATCATTTTGTAGACTGTGTATCTGATGCAGTTGGCCGTTTGGCCCCAACTTATCCCAAGCAGCGATGCGTTCGCAGACAATCTGGTTGTAAAGTGGGTGGGGCCCACGATGCATGGGCAACCGGAACGCGGCGGCAT
>DASUDM010000287.1:0-6119 GCA_036275575.1 Sphingorhabdus sp.
ACCACGGCTGCGGTGATGGCGGCCAGACTACCTTGTAGCCAGGCGATGCTGCGCATCCGCTCCATCAACGGGGCCAGCGCGAAGATCCATAAGAAGCAGGGCGCAAAGGTAACCCAGGTGGTGAGAAGGGCCGCCAGCACCCCCGCTGCCCAGGGATCAAAAGGCGTGGGCGCGCGAAAACCTGCGAGGAAGCCGACGAACTGTGTTACGAGAATCAGCGGACCCGGCGTTGTTTCGGCGAGCCCTAACCCGTCTGCCATTTCGCCAGCGCTCAGCCAGCCAAATCCGTTCACCGCTTCCTGCGCCATATAAGCGAGCACCGCATAAGCGCCGCCAAAGGTCACGATCGCCAGTTGCGAGAAGAAACTGCCGACTTTCCAGAGGACATGTTCCTGCCCGAGCGTGATCAGGATCGCGACCATAGGCGCTGCCCAGATCACTCCCCAAATGCCGACCGTCTTCGCCACATGCGCCAGCCAATGGCCGCTTGGAGCCGTCGCATGCGCTTCGACCGGTTTGAGCGCAAACCAGTCAGGCGCCTTCCACGCGACGACCGCGCCTATAATTGCTGCGCTGAGGATCAGGATGGGGAAGGGAATGTGTAGCGCGAACAGTGCGATAAAGGCGATGACGGCCAACGCCCGTTTGGCAGGGGTGGTCAGCGCCTTGCCGCCGATGCGCAGCAGCGCCTGCAGCACGATCGCAAGCACGGCCGCCTTTATGCCAAAGAACAGCCCTTGCAGCCAATCGACCTGCATCGAGACGACATAGAGCGCCGACAGACCCAGCATCACGATTGCGCCCGGGATGACGAACAGCAACCCTGCGGTCAATCCGCCAAGCGTGCCGTGCAGCCGCCAGCCAATCCATGCAGCCAGTTGCTGCGCCTCTGGCCCGGGCAGCAGGTGGCACAGGTTGAGCGCCTGCAGATATTCTTCTTCGCTGACCCATTTTTTCCGGTCGACCACTTCTTCGTGCATCAACGCGATCTGGCCGGCGGGGCCGCCAAAGCTGATCAGCCCGATCTTGCCAAACAAGCGGGTCAATTCTCCAAGCGTAACTGGGGTGGTATCCTTCACAAGCATGCTCCTTTCGTCCGCCAAAGGCGGTCAAAATGGCAACGCTTGAGCCATTGAATGACAATGGCTTGACCGGGAGGTCGCTTTGCCCCGGTCCGCATCGATTAACGACGCCAGCCGGGGCTCGCAATATTTTTTAGATAGCAGCAGGCAAAGCCCAGCTTTAGCTGGCAGCGGCCAGGGCCTGCTTTTCGGCTTCGGCCGCGGCGCGGCTTTTCAGCACGCCCTCGGCCTTGTCGGCCATTTCGGTCCAGGTGTCGCGGGCGACCAGTAGACGCTCACGGACATTGGCGAGGGTTGCCTGTTCAGCATCGCGCGCGGACTGTGCGGCGCGTTCGCGATAGAATTCAACGGTAGCCATGGGAGCGGCTCCTTTCTGGTTCAGCGGCGCATGTTGCGCGGGCCGGGGCCTACGCCGGGGGTGCGTTCGCGGAAAATGATGCGCCCTTTGGAGAGGTCATAGGGTGTCATCTCGACATGGACGCGGTCGCCCACGACGGAGCGGATGCGGAATTTCCGCATCTTGCCCGCCGTGTAAGCGATTATCCGGTGCTCGTTTTCCAGCACGACGCCGAAACGGCCATCGGGAAGGATTTCATCGATCACCCCTTCGAGCGTCAATAGCTCTTCTTTGGCCAATCTCAGTCAGCCGCCGAAAGGTTGACTGCGGCTTTTTTGCCGTCGCGGCCAGCTTCGACTTCGTAGTTGAGGCGCTGGTCCTTATCGAGTGAGGACATGCCCGCTGCCATCACGGCTGTGATGTGGACGAAGCTGTCATCGCCGCCGCCATCGGGTGCGATAAAGCCATAGCCTTTTTCGGTGTTGAAGAATTTTACGGTGCCAATAGGCATAAGGTCGTTCCTTTCACGAAACTATTGTCCGCTTGGCAACAGCGCCAAGCGGGGAAGCCAGGGTCGTGTGAGAAAAGACGTTGCGCGTGCCAGACCAGTCCTTTGGACTTGACCCGAATTGCACCTCAAATTTCCGTCGCGTTCGACGATAGCAAAGCTGCAATAGCAGATAAGCCATCTATTAGCAAACGACCTTGCAGCAAAGCGCTCTCTACTCCATAAGTAGAGAATGCTCTCGCAAAAGACCCGCTATACAATCCGCGCGCTGATGCACCTTGCGGACAGGTACCAGCAGGGTCTGGTGCCGTTGACCGAAATTGCCGAGGCGCAGAATATCCCCGCCAAGTTCCTGACTGTCATCCTGTCTGAAATGAGCCGGGCAGGCATTGTCGTTTCGCAGCGCGGGCGCGATGGAGGGTATGAACTGGCACTGCCGCCGGTCGATATCAGCTATGGCGACATCATCCGGCTCAGCCGCGGTTCGCTCGCGCTCGTCCCCTGCGCCAGCCGCTTTGCGCACGAAAAATGCAAGAATTGCGTTGAGGAAAGCGAATGCCGCATGCGCGCCTTGATGCTGCGGGTGCGCGATGAAACCGCTGCGGTGCTCGACCGGATCAGCCTTGCCGACCCCATCGACATGGGTGTGATGGCGGACTGAACCGCCAAATTCGATTCAGCCGACAAAACTTTCTTTTGGTCGACACGAAGCAAAAATTGAATTGTCAACTTAATCGGTTGACTATAGCCATGCGCTCCTCAGACTAGGAGGAACAGCCTATGGCCAATACCGACCATGAACATTTGGGGGAAAGCGCCAGCGCCGTAAAATCACCAGCCTTGCAGGCCGTGCTCGATGCACTGGGCAAGCTGAAATTCGGAGCGATCCAGTTGACCGTGCACGAGGGCAAGCTCGTCCAAGTCGACATCACCGAGCGCCAACGCTTCTCTAACTGAAACCCGAAAACCTGAACTCTCCCGGCCTTCCAAGGCCAGACTGCAGACCGGACGACCGGATGCATTTCCTTTTCCAAACTCATTCCATGACAGGACTGGAACATGCACCGATCTACAAAGGCATCTACTGCCGTAATCGCCCTTAGCTGGGCATTGTTATACTCCCAGACCGCCCACGCAGAAACCTCTGCCACAACCGCCGACGCCGAACTGATCGAAGACGTTCAGGACAGCGCGGCCCAACAAGATGGCGACGAAGTCAGTCGCGGCGACGTTATCATCGTAACCGCGCGCCGACGTCAGGAAACCGCGCAGGAAGTACCGCTCGCCATTTCAGTCATTCGCGGTGACAGCATCGAATCGACGGGGAATTTCAACGTGGTCAAGCTTCAACAGCTTGCCCCGACACTACAAGTGTACACATCAAATCCCCGCAACACATCGGTCAATATCCGTGGGCTGGGTGTGCCTTTCGGCCTTACAAGCGACGGCTTTGAACAGGGCGTCGGCATCTATGTCGATGATGTCTACAATGCCCGCGTTGCTGCCGCGACCTTTGATTTCCTTGACGTCGAACAGGTCGAGGTGCTGCGCGGCCCGCAGGGCACGCTGTACGGCAAGAACACCACGGCGGGTGCGATCAATATCACCACCAACCAGCCGACATTCGACTTCGAAGGCCGCGCCGAAGTCACTGTAGGCAACCTGAATTTCAGGCAGGCGAAAGCAGCGATTTCTGGTCCGTTGTCAGACACTATTGCTGCCCGAATCGCGGTCGCCACTACCAGCCGCCGTGGCACGATCTTCAATGTCACGAGTGATCGTTACATCAATGAGCAAGACAATCTCGGCCTTCGCGGCACGCTTTTGTTCCAGCCGAACGATGATCTCAGCATCACGCTATCTGGTGATTACAGCAAGCAGAATCCTGAATGCTGCGGCACCGTGTTCGTCCGTGTCGGACGCACGCAGCGCGCGCTGGCACGGCAATATGAAGCACTGGCTGCGGCACAAGGATATAGCGTCGTCAGCCGCAATCCGTTCGACCGATTGACCGATATCGATGCCAGCTTGAATGCAGGCAACAAGATTGGCGGTGCGTCGCTGAAGGTCAAATGGGATGTCGGGCCTGGCACTTTCACCTCGATCACAGCTTGGCGTTTCTGGGATTGGAAACCGGAAAATGACCGCGACTTCACCGGCCTGTCGATCGTGGCAAAATCGCAAAACCCGTCGCAGCAGGATCAATATAGCCAGGAATTCCGCTACAACTATTCGGGTGACAATATCGACTTCGTGATCGGCGCCTTTGGTTTCAAGCAACGGATCGATACACAGGGCGTCGAACAGCAAGGCATCAACGCCAGCCGTTGGAACCTGACCGGTGCACTTGCGACCAATCCGGCTGTCCTCAATGGCCTGACTGCCTCGAATACCCAGTATCTGAAGAGCACCAGCGCGGCATTGTTCGGACAGCTCAGCTGGAAAGTAACCGATGCGCTGACGATCCAGCCCGGTATCCGCCTGAATTACGACAAGAAAGAAGGCTTTTACCAGCGACGGGTGACTGACGGCGCAGGGGTGGAGATATCCTGCTTCAACCCTGCACCAGCTGCAGGAACGATCAGGGCGGCGCAGTGCGGCGTGTACCAGCCGCAGTTGAGTGCGCCATCGGTATCGGACTGGAACTTCAGCTATGATTTCAACGCCAACTACAAGCTTGCGGAAGACGTGCTTGCCTATGCAACCTACGCCAAAAGCTTCAAGACGGTGGGCATCAACCAGAACGGCCTTCCTACCGATGCGGCTGGCAATCCGATTCTTGCAGCGGGCGTGATCAAACCTGAGTCGGTCAACCATTTCGAGGTCGGTATCAAAACCCAGCTTTGGGACCGCAAGGCGACGTTCAACCTCGCGGCGTTCCGGACTGATATCAAAAATTATCAGGCAACGGTGACCAACGGCCAGTTGGGCGTGTTGCGCGGCTATCTTGCGAATGCAGGCAAGGTCCGCTCGCAGGGTCTGGAAGCAGATTTCAAGATCAGGCCGAGTGACCGTTTCAGCGCCTATGCCAATGCCGCATATACCGATGCGAAATATGTCCGCTTTGTCGACGCGCCTTGCCCACCCGAACTTGCGGGCGGCACCACCGCCACAGCGGCAAATCCGGCAAGTCCGCCAGGAACCGCAGGCGGGTTCAGCCCGGCCAATTGTGACATTTCGGGCCAGCGACTGCCCGGTGTTTCGAAATGGGCGATTTCTTATGGCGCGGAAGTCAACACACCGTTGACCTTCCTTGCTACTGAGGGCCAGCTCTATGTCGGATTCGACGGCAATTACCGCTCAGGCTTTTCATCGAACCCCTCGCCGTCAATCTACACCAATATCGAGGGCTATGCGCTTTCCAACTATCGCGTCGGATTCCGTTCGGACAAGTTTGAGATTTACGGATGGGTCAGGAATGTTTTCGACGTGAACTATTTCGAACTGCTTCAGGTCGCGCCCAGCAATGTCGGGCTGATTGCCGGACAGCTTGGCGATCCGCGAACCTTCGGCGGAACGGTGAAGGTGAGCTTCTAATGTCTTGCCGCCGGGGATGGTTCAGTAGCCCCGGCGGTAAAGTACAGCTTGATTGGCCGAAACAATTCTGGAGGGGGCTGGCTATGGTGGAATCCTATAAGACCAGATATGCAGCGGTTAATGAGGTCGACGAGGTGAAGGCCAAATGATTGAATTCCTGAACAGCATCGATCTCGCTGCTATCGCACCATATATCGCAATCGGATTTGCCGCGCAGCTGGTCGATGGTGCACTGGGTATGGCCTTTGGCGTGATCTGCTCGACTTTGCTCGTCAGCGTGATGGGCGTGGCCCCGGCGCGTGCCTCAGCCGGCGTGCATCTGGTGGAAATGTTCACCACCGGTGCCTCGGGCATCAGCCATGTCTTGCACAAGAATGTCGACTGGAAACTGTTCGCACGGATTGCGGTGCCGGGGGTGATCGGCGGGGCGCTCGGTGCCTATGTGCTGTCGAACATCCATGCCGATGTCGCCCGCCCGCTGGTGATGCTTTACCTAACCTGCCTTGGCTTCTATCTGCTCTATAAGGCAATCAGCTATCCGCAACTGCCCAAGGCGAAGGATCCGAAGGTCACCGTCCCGCTCGGCCTTGTTGGCGGCTTCCTCGATGCGTCGGGCGGTGGCGGCTGGGGGCCGGTGGTGACGTCGAACCTCCTC
>DASUDM010000288.1:0-11598 GCA_036275575.1 Sphingorhabdus sp.
AACACGGCTCGTCGAACGCAGCGCCGGAAATGAAAAACAGCAACGGCTGATCACGGCGCAAGGAACACAGGTTCTGCTGTTCATGTTGACCATGCTGCTTGCAGGTATGGTCCTTTCCAACCTGGTTGAGGAAAAAGCGAACAAGATCATCGAAATCCTCGCAGCAGCGGTGCCAATGGATGCAGTATTCCTAGGCAAACTGTTTGCAATGCTCGCCATGGCCTTTGTCGGGATCACCGTTTGGGCAAGCGTCGGCTTTGCGCTGGCCGGCCTTTCGGGACCAGCCCTCCCAAGCTTGCCGACCCCTGCTGTGGGCTGGCCAATCTTTGTGGTCCTTGGCATCGTCTATTTCGCGATGGCGTACCTCATTCTTGGATCGCTGTTCCTCGGTATTGGAGCGATGGCGGCAACGGTGCGAGAGGTTCAGACCCTCTCGATGCCGGTTACAATGGCGCAACTGATCAACTTCTTTCTCGCCATGTACACCGTTACCAAGCTGGGCGAACCGATAGAGATTTTTGCCTGCCTTTTCCCCTTCACCTCCCCCTTTGCGATGATAGCGCGCGCAGCTCAGGAGGGCGCATTATGGACTCACGTGCTGGCGATTGCCTGGCAGGCCGTTTTCGTGGTCATCATCCTGCGCATCGGGGTATATCTGTTCCGTCGCAATGTGATGAAGTCGGGAAGTGCTGGCCGCATCAAGGAAAGCGGAGGCAAAAAATTGTTCGGACTCGTCAAACTGCCGGGCTGATTTGCTAACAGCAAATTAAGTTGCGTATCGAAACGGGATTGACATTATTGTCAGCAATGGCACTCTTCGCAGCAAAGAAGAGGAGTCTGTCATGGCAACTGCCCCTGTAATCGATACATCGGCAACCGAATCCACCGAGAAACTGCCCTGGAAAGTTGTCCAGTGCCCGCATGAATGGGACGTCACCCGACCCGAAATCTATGTCGAGGATCGCTGGCATCCGATTTTCAAGGAAATGCGCGAGCAGGCACCGATCAACAAGGTGGAGGGTAGCGGCTTTGGCAGCTATTGGAATGTCACAACGCTGAAGGCGATCCAGCATGTTGAGGCATTGCCGGACATCTATTCCTCATCGTTCGAACATGGCGGCATTACGCTTGTAGACGATGAAGCACTCGACGAGCCGATTCCCGAAGAAGAGCGAATCGTGATGCCGATGTTCATTGCGATGGACCGGCCCAAACACACCGAGGAACGCCGCGTTATTGCGCCTGCCTTCACCCCCGGTGAAATGGAACGCATGACGGGTGACATTCGCCGCCGTACGGGTGAACTGCTCGACTCGTTGCCTGTCGGCCAAGCATTCGACTGGGTCGACAAGGTTTCGATCGAACTCACCACCCAGATGCTTGCGTTGCTGTTCGACTTCCCATGGGAAGACCGCCGCCTCCTGACCGAATGGTCGGATTGGGCGGGAGACGTCGAATTGTTCCGCACAGAAGAAACCCGCAAAGCGCGTCTTGCCAAGATGTTCGAAATGGGAGCCTATTTCCAGCGCCTTTGGGACGAGCGTAAGGACAGAGGCGAGGCGCCCGACCTGATCAGTCGCATGATCCATTCGCCGATGAAGGACATGAACCAGTTCGAATATATGGGCAACCTGATCCTGCTGATTGTGGGCGGTAACGACACCACCCGCAATTCGATGTCGGGCTATGCCTATGGTCTGCACAGCTTCCAGGACGAGCGTGAAAAGCTAGAGAAAAATCCCCAGCTGATCCCCAATGCGGTCAGCGAAATCATCCGTTGGCAGACCCCGCTTGCCCATATGCGCCGCACGGCTCTCAAAGACCATGACCTGTTCGGTGCTCCGATCAAGGCGGGTGACAAGATCGGCATGTGGTATATTTCGGCAAACCGCGATGAGACCGTGTTCGACAACCCGGACAAGCTGATTGTCGATCGTGAGAATGCTCGCCGCCACCTTTCATTTGGCTACGGCATCCACCGCTGCGTCGGTGCCCGCCTCGCGGAGTTGCAAATTCGCGTACTGCTCGAAGAAATGGCCAAACGCCGCCTGCGCCCCAATGTGGTCGCAGAGCCGGTTCGTGTCGCTGGCTGCTTTGTTCACGGCTATCGCTCGATGGATGTCGAACTCAGCAAATATTGAGGTTGGCGTGAAACCTTTTGCCTGTCTGTTTCGTATTTATGGTGCAGCAGGCGAAAGGGTTCCACTATGCACGACAAAGATAAACGTAACCTGTTGAAACGCGGTCTGGCGACGCTGGGCGGGTTGGCGTTTGCCAGCTTTGCGACAGCCAGTGCGCAGGCACAGCGGGCTTTTGCTGTCGTCAAATCCGATGCGGAGTGGCGCCGCATCCTCTCCCCTTTGGCCTATAAGGTGCTGCGCAAGGAGTATACCGAGCCGCCCTTCACCAGCCCGCTCAATGAAGAAAAGCGCAAGGGCAATTTTGTCTGCGCTGGTTGCGGGCAAAAGCTATTCAACTCCGTTGCAAAATATGAGAGCGGCACCGGCTGGCCAAGCTTTTACACGCCCATCAAGGGCGCGATCGGCACGAAAATGGACTATGGCCTGCATCTGCCCCGCGTCGAGGTGCATTGCTCGCGCTGCGGCGGTCATCTGGGCCATGTATTCGACGATGGGCCCAAGCCGACGGGCAAGCGCTATTGCATGAATGGCGCAGCTATGAAGTTTGAGCCTGTATGATGCGGCTTATTTGGGTTCGCCGATACCGGTGAAATCGAGCTCGCCCGACTTTTTGCGTTCTTCTGGCTGACCGCCCCTTTCGATGATGCTCAGTATGGCGCTATTGCGGCCATCCTGCGCGGCATATTCGCGCGCACTAAGGCCCGCGACCGCGTCACGTTTATCCGGATTTGCGCCAGCTTTGAGGAGCAAACGGACCATTTCGGGATTGCGCAGCTGCACGGCGCGAATCAAAGGAGTTTCTCCGCTGCGATTGGTGCCATCCACACTCGCCTTGCTTTTGATGAGCCGTGCCGCACCTTCGACAAAGCCCAGTTGCGTAGCAAGCATCAGCGGCGTCACCCCTTTCCGGTCGGCAAGATTGGGATTTGCACCTTTTTGCAACAAGTAGCTGAGCCAGGTTTCGTCGCGGCGCGCGACAACGATATGCAACGCAGTCTCGCCCGTGCCATCTCGCTTGGTGTTGACGATCACCGACCCTGGTTCGTCGAGATATTTCTGGGCCTCATCACCATCACGTTCATCGACGGCTTTCAGGAAATTATAGCTATCAGAAAATTGCGCCATTGCCGGCGTAACCGCAAGACTTGCCAATAGGGCAGCCAGCAACAGCTTATGCATTTTGGTCTGAATGAGAAGCATGACCCCTGTCCTGATTCTGAAGATGCAAACTTGAAATCGCGCCCTTAACAGACCATGGCTGGCGCTGCCATGAACAAAAATGTCACAACTCTTGTCATCGCCCTTGCTCTCACAGCATGCGGCCAGGCGAACGAACAGATGCCGCTTTCGCAGGCCCCGCTTGCTGGCGCAGCAATCGGTGGTCCGTTTACACTGATAGACCAGGACGGGAAGCAGCGCAGCTATGCGGAGTTCGACGGCAAATATCGCATCATCTATTTCGGCTACACCAATTGCCCTGATATCTGTACGCCAGACATGCAACATATGATGGCAGGGCTGGCGCAGTTTGAAAAAGCCAATCCAAAGCTTGCCGGCAAAGTGCAGCCTATTTTCATAACCGTCGATCCGCAACGCGATACACCCGCCGTTTTGAAGCAATTTGTGACCGCATTCCACCCGCGCCTGATAGGCCTTACCGGAAGCGAGGAGGCAATTGCCGGTGCTGCGAAATCCTTCGCCGTGCATTATGAACGGGTCGAAGGATCAAGCCCTGACGCCTATTTGATGAGCCACAGCCAGACACCGTTCCTGATGGGGCCGGATGGCAAACCATTGGCGTTGATGCCTGCCGATACGCCAAATACCGAAGCGAATGAGGGGGATCCGAAATTGGTCGCGGCGGAACTTGCAAAATGGGTCCGCTGATTTGACCGACACCCCTTTCTGGGAAAAACCGATAGAAACACTCAAGCGCGATGAGTGGGAAGCGCTGTGCGACGGCTGCGGCAAATGTTGCCTGCACAAAGTGGAAGATGAGGACACGGGCCGCATTTATCCAACGAATGTCGCCTGCAAGCTGCTCGACCTCGAAAGCTGCCGCTGCGCCGACTACCGCCATCGGCGAATGCATGTACCCGATTGCATCCGGCTGACCCAAAGGACGATTGACAATTACCCGTGGCTTCCCTCGACCTGCGCTTATGTGCTGCGCGCCAGTGGTCAGCCGCTGCCCGACTGGCATTATCTTGTCTGTGGCGACCGTGATGCAGTGCATCGGGCTGGTATATCGGTAAAAGGTCGGGCAATATCCGAACTCCATGCTGGACCGCTTGAAAACCATATTGTCGAGCAGCCTCTCTGATCCCTCCGGCGGCGACCCGATAGTCGACATCGAGGGGCAGTCGATACCTGTTCGCATCAAGCGCACGCGGCAGGCGCGACGCATTTCGATGCGGGCAGATGCGATCAAACGGGAAATCCGCATCACCATGCCGGTATATGCACCAACCGCCGCCGCGCTCGATTTCGTCGCGCAGAAAAGGCAATGGATTGCCACACGTCTCGAAACCGCCCCGGCAATCACCAAGCTGGGCCACGGTTCGGAACTTTCCTTTCAGGGCGAGATGCACCGGATAGTCTGGAATGCGGCCAACAGCCGTCGCGTTTTGCGAATAGACGGCCGAGAAGGGCGCGAATTGCATCTGGGTGGCCCTGAAGAACTTGTCGGGCAGCGCATAATCCGTTGGCTACGCGACGAGGCACGCCCTGTGTTTGCCAACGACATCTCGGAATATTGTGGCAAGGCGGGCGAACCTGTACCGCAATTGGCCATCGGTGATCCCCGCAGCCGCTGGGGCAGTTGCTCATCGCGCGGAACCATCTCGTTGAGCTGGCGCCTGATCATGGCACCTGGTTATGTCCGGCGATCCGTGATTGCGCACGAAGTCGCCCATATGCGACACATGGATCACAGTCAGGCCTTCTACGCCTGGTTTGACGAGTTGTTCGAGGGCGACCGCAAATCTGCCGACAAATGGCTGAAACGGCACGGTACGTCACTGCAAATGGTAGGCAGGTAAAACGGCTTTGCGGACCGTTATTGCTCAGTCTACTGGTTCTTGTGCTTTGCCATCGCTAAGCTGGTCAGCACTGTTTCTGCCGAATTCGGAATCGATGCTCTGCGCATCCGTGCTTATTTCCTGCTCGACGTCAGAATAACGTTCATCGAAGCTTTTTTGGCAACCGGCCAGCAGCAGCAACAGCAATGTGACACCAGCTCGCATCAATAGTCCTTCCGATACCGAACACTGACATTCGATGTACCATAGCTACTGAGCTGGCTGAGAACGGATAGCGCGGGGGTCAGGCTGATTTCGATCTGGCTCGCAGTGTAGCCACGCGCATCCGTGATAATCTCAACATAGACGTCGTTCGTAATATACTGCCCAAGCGCCACTGCCGTACCGCGACCAGTTCGGTCGTCAGGATTCAGTATGCGCAACCGATCAATCCCTGTGGCGGATTGCAGCACGCCCAGCGGGTTGAGCCCGCCGGGAGCGGCGCGCAGACTGTTTAGCGATGCAGCCAGCTGGACGGCCTGGATCGCCGAAAGCTCGGCAACCGAATTTCCAAAAAGTATCCGCGCCATGATCTCATCCTGCGGCAATGCTGGAGATGACGTGAAAAAGATTTCGGGCTTCTTGCCGGTTCCGCGTACTTCTACCCTTACCGTCGTTCCGTCGACTTCACTTGCAGCAACCACCCGCAGCGATGGGTTGCTATATTCTCCGCCATTGAAGGTCAGCCGACCGGTTTCGAGCGCAAAGGATCTGCCGGCAAAACCGAGTGTCCCCCGGATTAGTTGCAAGTCGCCTGTTATGAAGGGCGCATCCGAAGTCCCCGTCACGCGCAAATCCGCTTTCCATTCCGATTCCATCCCCATTCCAGAGATGAACAGCTCGTCGGGCGCGACAATCTTGATATCCAGTTTCCAGTTGGAAGGCAGCGAGCTTACGGGGTTGGCATCGCCAGTGATCCGGGCGGGGCCAGAAGCGGATTTCCGCCTGACACCTGTAAGCGTCGACACTGCAGCTGCGGTTTGCCTTACAATGCGAAAGCGGGTTTCCGGCAATGCCAATGTTCCGCTGACCAACGGTCCGGTTTCAGTAGAATTGGTCACCGCGATCGAACCGGTAGCAGCTGACGATACCAATTCGCTTCGCGCAAGTCTGGCCCGATTAAGATCAAGGTCGATCTTCGCAGGAAAACCTTTTTCGAGGCTGAGGCTGATCACACCTTTGCCGGATACCGTTCCGTCCCCTGCTTTAGCCGAAATCTCACGCAGTTCCAGAACATCATTATCGAAACGGCCGCGAATTCGCATTTTTGTAAGCCGTGTGCCATATGCGGCATGTTCGTAAACAAGATTGTCAGAGCGAACCAAGCCGGTGAGCTGTGGCGTGCCCAATGATCCTGAAAAATCAGCTGCAACCACTGCAGGTCCGACAAGGGTTTGGTCGGCCAGCGCTGCAAGCGAGAACAGGAGGTCTGCCGGGCCTTTAAACCTTATTCCGCCTGAAAGTGGCGCATCGAGCAGCTTCTCGGTCCAGCTCGCTGTTCCACCAGGGAGAACGCCCAGCTTTACCTGCAGTTTTCCCACATTGGTGCCGCGACGCTCGATTAGCGCGGCAAGATTGCCGCCGCCAGCATCCAGCCTGCCCCTCAGGCTGATATCCACTGGCTGCGATTGTACCCCCAAACTGTTTCGCGAAAAGCGTGTGATCTCTATCCGGCCGTTAGCTTGCGGAACGGCTTCGAACGACGACTGGTTCCAGTCGATAACACCGCTGGCTCGACCGTCGAGTTCATAACCCGGCAATAGCGGATTCAGGATTGCCAGGTCGACCTTGTCCATTTTTGATCGCAACTGGAGCGAGCCCGTGTATCGGCCCTCAACCATTGCTGAGCCGCCACCGATTTCGAATTTCGAAGGAAGCAGTCCATAACCGCCATTCTCGGGAACGATCCGTACAGGGCCGGCAGATGCGAAAGAAATACCATTGGCCCTCCCCCGCAAGGCGATCGACCAGAGGCCTGGTGCTAACCGCCCGTTCGCTGCGATCCTGAAAGGAAATTGGCTGCGGCCCTCGGCCAGCAATCGGGCGTATCCGCTTCCATTCTGATAGTCGATCTTGGCTCGCCCAGCCGCAAGATAGAGATCATCGAGCCACGTGTCGCCGACTTGGATGTCAGCGATGACTTTCGGTTGATCGATAAGCAGTATATCGGCGTTGACTTGCCCACGCCCGATCCTCAGCGTCTTTGCTCCCCTGAGTTCTGCATTGACTGCATATCCCTTGATGACAGCGCGCTGGAAACGTCCCTCCGCGGAAAGCGTCGCCATGGCCTCAAAGCCGGAGCCACTGCCTACAAGCTGCCCCGAAAATGACCCGGAGGGCAATTGCTGCAGCCGGCCGTTAAACCGGATTCCTGAAAAATCTGCCCGCCGCACATCAAGCACAAGCGCATCGCGCCCCAAAATCACGTCCAAGTCGCCATCGATCGGGCCATAGTCCGATTGGGCATCAAAAAGGATAGCCAGTCCGGTCCCCGAACGCCTGACCAACGCATTCACGTCGGCCAATCCGATACCCATTCCTGGCCGTTGCGCTGTGATTTTGGCGACGGGCGCGGCGAGGGTGCCGCTCAATGCCAGTCCGACCGGTCCATAATCACGCGAATAGCCATTGCCAGCAAAACTGATCGCTCCAGACGCCAGAACATATCGGCCACGCCCCCGATCCATCCGCAGTTTCGGTGTGATAAGGCTTGCGGAGTTTATCTGAACTATGCCGTTATCCGAAATTCCAATTCCCGCTCGAACGAGCATCTGCCCGCCGAGCACATTGCGCAGCCCGTCGCTGAACAATTGGGTCGAGCGCCCTCTGACCGTCCCTGTCAGGGCATAGTCCGACTGCATCCGGCTTTTGAGACCGAGATCGGCATCAATATCGAACAGGCCGACCGATTCGATGCGATACCGATCTACCTGGCCTTTGATACTTGCGGCGAGACGGCCTTTGCTGAAATCCGCGACGCCCTTGATCGAGGTTGTGATCCGGTTGGATCGCAGGTTCATTCTTTGGGTCAGAAGACGACCCTCGGAATATGCAAGATCGCCGTTGAGGCGGACATCTTCAAAAAGGCGCTGGTCTGCAAAATCCAGACCCTCAACCCTACGCGCACGGGCCATAACGGGAATGCGAGCGACCCCGTTTTCGAACTGTGTGTTACCCTGCGCGGTCAGGCCCGTGAGCACAAATTCCCCAACACGAAGTCTTTTGGTGCTGATGGCGTAATCGATACGCGGTTCGATCATCGCACCATCCACGACAAATTTTGCGCTGGCGCCTTCGCTCTCAAAGCCATTGGCGATGGCAACCTTCTGCGGCATTTGCAGATTGACTATCATCTTTCTGAAAAGGCTTTCGGAGAGATCGACGGAGCCCGAAACATCCATTCGAAGCTTGGTGGCGACAAGGCTGCCTTCAACTTTGCCGATACTGTCGGCGAAATCACCGACCAGATCGAGACGGAATGCTGGTGCCAACACATCCGCTATCATGTTTCGGCTGTCTGGCTGTCCGACCGCGACATCACCAATAGCCGTAAATCGGCCATTGCGAGCCGAAAGTGCCAGATCTGCGCGGCGGCCGGCACCGGCATCCGCCGCAAAGGTGCCATCCCATTTCGTCCAGCTTCCCTTGCCATCGATGCGCATTTCCACCGGCGCGTCGACACCGATGAGACCAGCCAAAAGGCCATCGCGCGGCCCATCAAAGCGTAGCGCCAATCCAAGCAAATCCTTGTCGGGCACGGCATCCAGTTTCACCGCCAACCGGTCACCCTTACTACTTTGGGCTGTGGCGTCGACCTGCGCGCGCGCTTCGAATATCCGGGCCTTCGCCGTCAGCTGCAATTCCTGCTCTTCGCCGGTAACGGCTGGATCGAACACGACGCGATCCAGCTGCAACTTGCCGATGCGGATATCCAGATCCGGGAAAAAGGGCTCACCGCGATCCGGCACCAAACGCAGCTCAGGCAAGCGTCGCACGCGTACCTCACCCGCCGTCAACGAATCCACCGAAACAATGCCGTACAGATAGTCAAACGGGTGCCAATCGAGCCGCGCCACCGGGATCTGCGCAAATGTGCCTTTTTCATCCTGGATACGAACGTCGATCAGTTCGGCTTCGCTATATAGCGATCCCCTTATCTCGCCGATCCGGATGTTGAGGCCGTTCTCGAACTCATAGGCGGCGATCTGCCGCGCAACGAATGCGCGACCAGATGATGTATCAAGCCAGAAATAGCTTCCAACAGCCGCCAAAACCAACGTTGCCGCGAATGCGGCCAAGGCGACAAGCCATTTCCAGGGCGGGCTCAAAATGCCTGCCCCAAAGAGACATAGAAGGAAAAGCGCGATTCTCCGGGGCGGCGGTTGATCGGTGTGGCGACGTCGACGCGCACAGGACCGAAATTTGTGTAGAAACGTCCGCCGACGCCCACGCCGAAACGCCAATCATCAAAACGCGGCAATTTGCTCTCATAGACTTGCCCGGCATCCACAAACGCCACGGCACCAAAATTGCCAAAACGATACCGCACTTCGGCAGCCGCCTCATTGAGGCTGCGCCCGCCTATCGGATTGCCTTCAAGGTCTTTGGGACCCAGCTGCTGGTAACCGAAGCCCCGAACCGAGCCGCCACCACCCCCATAATAACGGCGCGAAGGTGCAAGGCTGTCTCGCGCAGTACCCGCTATCGAACCCAGCCGTCCCCTGAAAGCTACTACCAGCGAATCCCCGAAAGGTTGATAATAGCTGCCATCGAGAAGGGCGCGCATGTAGAAACGGGATCCGTTGCCCAAGGATGCCTCGGGCGACAACCGGGCGTTCACGCGAAAACCACGGCTCGGGTTGAGAAGGTCATCTGATCGGTCAAAACCCAACTGCACGGGTAGCGCGGCGATGTAGTAGAGCTGCCGATCACGAGCCAAGCGCGAGAATTCGAACAGGCTTTCATAAGTCGCCAGCAGTTCGAATCCGAGGGCGTAAGTCAGTTCTTTTTGCCAGATCGGTGTCGATTGATACGAAAGCGTGCCTGCAAACCTACCGGTATACGCATCATAAGCATCATAGTTCTTGTGCAAGGCTGATAGCGACAACTCTATGGTGCGATCCCTTTTTCCGGCATTGGAGCGATTGAAAATCACGCCAAGCGCCTGTTCCTGCGTTCCCAGAATTCCGCTAACCGATAGCGAACCTTCGGGCGGAAACATGTTGCGATGGGTCCAGCTGCCTTCCGCGCGAAATCCACGGCCTGTTTCATAGCCGGCGGTGGCGGAAATGGTGCGCGGCGGCCCTGCTTCCTGTCGTACCAGAAGGTCGGCATATGCTTGGCCGTCGGCTGCCACGCCTTCGCCAGCGACCGGCTCGACAGACACTGTCGCCAAAAGGCCCGTCGCAACAAGTGCTTCGCGCAGATCATCGACTTTTCGGGCATCGTAAAGGTCGCCCGTTTTGAACCGTCGAAGAACGGCAACATGTTCTGCGTCGAAGGCAAGATTGCCTTCAGTGCGTATCTTGCCGAAATAGCTTTTTGCGCCGGTGGCAACGGGTAAGTTGTAATCGCCTGTCAGCAATTCCTCATCCAGCAGTATGTCGCGTTGGCCGAGTTGGGCAAACGGATAGCCGTTTTGGGCAAGAGCCAACGAAATCTGTGCCTCTGCCGCCAAAATTTCGTCTGCGACAATAGGATCGCCCGGCTTGGGGAGGAAGTTTTCCCGCATTAAGGGCTCCGATGCCGGATCGCTGGCATCGAACGCGATGGTCGCCAGCCGATAGCGTTTTCCAGGTTGCACCCGCAACGCGATAGGGATCACCGCTCCTGCAACATCGGGCCGCTTTGCTGAGATTTCAACGGTTGCGTCGTAAAAGCCTTCGCTCAACAACAAATCGCTGAGCAATTGCCGGTCGGTGCTCGCACGAGCGCTTATGATAGCACGTGAGTCAGCGGAATTTTCGTTTGTTCCCAAAGCCGAAAGTTCGCGAAATCGCTTGGCTATCCTGTCGAATATCGCAGCATTCTCGCCTTCAGCCGTGATCCCTTCGACCCGGGCAGAATAGCGCACCGGATCATCAGTTTCAGCTGGAGAGCTATCGCCGTTCCCTAAATCAGCATCGGCAGTGTAACTTTCGAGAGGTTCTAGTGGATCATCAAAATCCGCTGCATCCGCAACTTCCTGCGGGAAATCGAAAGCCGGCTCGGTTTGCGCGTTTTGCCCTTCGACGTTTGATTCATCGAGTTTGGGGATTGCCTCTTCAAATTCCTTGTCGGAAATGATTGGCGGGAGGGGTTCAATCTTCGCTTGGCCAAATGCACCTGCGCCGATGGTGCACGCGAGCAGAAAGTGGGCCGGACGAATAATGCTCATG
>DASUDM010000289.1:0-3322 GCA_036275575.1 Sphingorhabdus sp.
TAGCGCCAGTTACGTTACCGGATATCTGCCGGGCAGTACATTTGTGACACCCGCTTATACCGAAACCATTCGACAGGATCTGGATATGCATTTGATCCGTGTCGGGTTGAACTTCCACTTCTAATCGTCACGCTAACGGGGCCGTCGGGGAAATACGGCCCCGGAATGCGCTTCCCCGCCTGGCACAATCACGCTAGGCGGGGATATGGCGCAACAACCGGTATATATTTATCTTATCGGCATAGGTTCTAACCAGCGATCCCCCCATATCGGGGCGCCCAAGCAAATCGTCGAACAAGCAATTGCTGCCCTGGAAACATCAGACATTGATGTGTTCATCCAATCCCGCATCCAGGAAAGCCGACCCGTCGGTCCCTCGTCGCGCAAATATGCAAATGCCGCAGTCATGGTTGAATCGTCGCTGCTGCCTGATGCCCTGCTTGCGGAATTAAACGCGATCGAACATCATTTCGGCCGCCAAAGAACCGGACAGCGCTGGCGCGCGCGAACACTCGATCTGGATATTATATTATGGTCGGGCGGGTTGTGGATTTCTGATCATCCCGACCTTTCCATCCCGCATCGCGAATATGCAAATCGCCACTTTGTCCTTGGCCCATGTGCCGAAATTGCTTCTGGCTGGCGGGATCCCATCTCTGGGCGGACCTTGAGACAACTTTTTCATCGCCTGAACCGCCCCAAGCCGCTTGACCGCCGCCAAGCAGCACATTAGGGGGAGCGCTCCTGAGTACGCCGGATTTTCGGCGCCGCGATGGGCCCTTAGCTCAGTCGGTAGAGCAACTGACTTTTAATCAGTAGGTCGCTGGTTCGAATCCAGCAGGGCTCACCACCTTCCTTCCCGATTTTACCTTCATTGCACCCGCCATGCGGGCAACAAGCGTTGCCGAAAAACTTACGCGCGCAGACTCAATTTAATTGCGCGATTAAATTTGATGGCTATTCTGGCGCTATCACAAACGCAGACAGGATAACGGGAGAAGGACGTGAAGATCGATAGAAATATCGCCGCGGTCGTTACCGGCGGCGCATCGGGCCTTGGCCGGGCCAGTGCAGAGGCACTTGCCGCAGCGGGCGCAAAGGTTGCCATTTTCGATATCAACGAAGCGCAAGGCGAAGAAATTGCGGCCAAGATTGGCGGCATTTTCTGCAAAGTGGATATCACCAGCGAAGAGAGTGTTGTCGCCGGCTTTGAAAAGGCGCGCGCTGCACATGGACAGGAACGGATCCTAGTCCATTGCGCGATGACATCCAAGCGCGGCAAGACGCTGTCTTTCGACAAGACCACTGGCAAGTACAAGCGAACCCCAACCGAGGATTACGCATTTGGCGTCGAAGGCATCCTTGTCGCCTCCTATCGCCTCGCCTCCTTGTCGGCACTCGGCATGAGCGAGCTGGAGCCGATGGAAGATGGCGAGCGCGGCTGCATCACTTTGACTGCTTCGGTCGCGGCGCAGGACGCTCAGATAGGCCAGGTCATTTATGGTTCGGCCAAGGCAGGTGTGAACGGTCTCGTCCTGCCGCTGGCGCGCGACTTGATGGACCTTGGCATCCGTTGCAACTCGATCATGCCCGGCATTTTCGCAACGCCACTGATGCTCGGTGCACCGCAAAATGTGCTCGACAGCCTCGCCGCATCAGTGCCCTTCCCCAAGCGCCTCGGCAAGCCCGAGGAGTTTGGCAGCCTGGTGCTCGAACTCAACCGCAACACCTATTTCAACGGCCAATGCCTCCGCCTCGACGGCGCGATCCGCATGGCCCCCCGCTAATTCAACTGAAAGGATAATCCCATGGCAGAAGCCTATATCATCGACGCCGTCCGCACCCCGCGCGGGGTAGGCAAGCCCGGCAAAGGCGCGCTTTCGCACCTGCACCCGCAGCATCTGGCCACGACCGTGCTTAAGGCGATCAAGGATCGCAACAATCTCGACACCTCGACCGTTGATGATATCATCTGGTCAACCTCGAGCCAGAATGGCAAACAGGGCGGCGACATGGGCCGTATGGCCGCGCTTGCCGCTGGTTATGACATCTCGGCATCGGGCACCACGCTCGATCGTTTCTGCGGCGGTGGCATCACCTCGGTGAACCTTGCTGCGGCAACCGTCATGTCGGGCATGGAAGACTGCGTGATCGCAGGCGGCACTGAAATGATGAGCTTTACCGCGGCCTATGGCGCGGAACTTGCCAATGCCGGCATCAAGCCGCTTGGCATGGGCTCGGGCAATGCGGCTCTCGACGCCATGCATCCGCAAAGCCACCAAGGCGTATGCGGCGACGCCATCGCCAGCATGGAAGGCATCACCCGCGAAGAGCTCGACGCGCTCGCGCTTTCAAGCCAGGAAAAGGCGGCCCGCGCCATTCGCGAAGGCCGTTTCGACCGCTCGGTCGTCACCGTTTATAACGAAGACGGCACAGTCGCGCTCGATCATGAGGAGTTTCCTCGCCCCGAAACCACCGCTGAAGGCCTCGCTTCATTGAAGCCGAGCTTCGCAGGCATGGCCGATTTCGATCTTGGCGGCGGCAACACCTTCCACAAGCAGATCAACCGTCGCTACCCCGATCTGAAGATCGAACATTTCCACCATGCGGGCAACAGCTCGGGCGTGGTGGACGGCGCTGCTGCTCTGTTGATCACCTCAAAGGAATATGCTGAGAAGAACGGCCTTAAACCGCGTGGCCGCATCGTTGCTTATGCCAACATCGGTGACTGCCCCACGCTGATGCTCAATGCACCGGTTCCGGCAGCGAAGAAGGTTCTAGAAAAGGCAGGCCTCAAAGTTGAAGATATCGACGTTTGGGAAATCAACGAAGCCTTTGCAGTCGTAGCTGAAAAGTTTATCCGCGACCTCGAACTTGACCGTGACAAGGTGAACATCAATGGCGGCGCTTGCGCATTGGGGCACCCAATCGGCGCCACAGGTTCGATCCTGATCGGTACCGCACTCGATGAACTTGAGCGTTCGGGCGGCCGTTATGGCCTGATCACCATGTGCGCCGCGGGCGGCATGGCCCCAGCGGTCATCATCGAACGGATCTAAGTCATAAAAGGGGGCGGCCATTCATTGGCCGCCCTTTTTACAGCGTCTTGATGATCGCCGAGAAATCGAGACCACCCTGTCCGGCCTCTTCAAAGGCTTCGTAGAGCGCCGCCGCTTTCGCACCCATGGGTACATCGGCATCGACCGAGGCCGCAGCCTCCATCGCCAGTTTCAGATCCTTCAGCATCAATGCGGTGGCAAAGCCGCCCTGATAGTCGTTGTCGGCAGGCGATTGCGGGCCGACGCCCGGAACCGGGCAATAA
>DASUDM010000290.1:0-2615 GCA_036275575.1 Sphingorhabdus sp.
GCACAAGACGACCAGCCCCGCATCGATGACTGCGGTACCGGCGATGTCGGCAATATCGTCACAAAAGCCCAATGCGCGAGCGCGTTCGCGCACGTCTGGATCAGCGTCAAAACCGGTCACCCTAACATCGGGCATGTTCGCCTTGATCGCACGCGCCATCGAGGAGCCGATGAGGCCCAGCCCGATGATCGAGACGCGCGCAAAGGGCAGCATCAGCCTTGCCGTTCCAATATTTTGCGCATCGCTGCCATCAGCCCACGATTTTCTTCTTCGCTGCCAATGGTGATGCGCAGGCCATTGGCCAGCCCCTGCCCTGGCAGCCAGCGGACGATATAGCCTTCGTCCATCAGATCCTTGTAGACCGTCTCGGCGCTGACCTTGCCTTCAAAAATCACCATCAGGAAGTTGGCCCAGCTCGGGATCGCGCGCAGCCCATGGTTCGACAACGCAGCAATCTCCCCCGCCATCCAATCGCGCCAGTGCAGGTTATGCTTGCGGCTGTGCGCGACAAAATCGGTATCGGCGAGCGCGGCGATGGCCGCTGCCTGCCCGGCGCTGGTGACGTTGAACGGTGCGCGGATACGGTTCAGCGTTGCGATCAGGCCCGGCTGGCCATAGGCCCAACCGATGCGCTCGGCAGCCAAGCCATAGATTTTCGAGAAAGTGCGGGTGATGAGGACATTGGAATGCTTGCGCGCCAGATCGAACGATGCCGGGCCATCATCTTCCAGATATTCGCCATAGGCCTGATCGAGAACGAGCACGCAATCCGAAGGCAATCCGGCATGGAGTCGCGCGATTTCGGCATTGTCGCTATAGGTGCCGGTGGGATTATTGGGATTGGCAATGAACACCACGCGGGTCTTTTCATTGACCAGCGCGAGCAGCGCATCAACATCGGTGCCATAATCCTTGTCGGGCGCGACAACCACGGTTGCGGCGCATTTGCGCGCAGCGATATCGTATACCGAAAAGCCATAGCGAACGTAGATGATCTCATCGCCTGCGCCGGCATAGCCCATCGCGATCAGGTTGAGCAGCTCGTCCGAGCCTGTGCCGCAGACAACCTGGTCCGCCTCCAAATCATATGCCTTGCCCAGCGCCTGTCGCAGCGCGTTCGAAGCCGGGTCTGGATAGCGAGCGAGCGTTGAGCGGGCTTCCACCAGCGCCGCCGTCGCCTGCTCGCTGCAGCCAAGCGGGTTCTCGTTGGCCGACAATTTGATCAGCACGCGGCCGTCATCGCTCTTCGCCTTACCGGGCGTATAGGCGTGAATGGCGTTGATCCAGGGTTTGGCTTCAGGCTGTGTCATGGCGCGCGCCATAGCCTTGCCCTGCCGCCCGTGCAACCAAGCTATTGTTTTAACCGCCTTGCCTGATATGGCGCAAACCATGGGTGAAGACGGTCGCTTTGGCCTCGACAGGCGGACGAAACTGCTGGGGCCGGTTCGGCTCGACAGCGGCGTGCAATTTGCGCCCGTGGAATTCGCCTATGAAACCTATGGCGAGCTCAACGCTGACAAATCGAACGCGATCCTGATCTGCCATGCGCTGACCGGTGACCAATATGTCGCCTCAACCCATCCGGTGACGGGCAAGCCCGGCTGGTGGACGCGCTTGGTGGGCGAAGGCAAGCCTGTCGATCCGGCGCGCCACTGCATCATCTGCATCAATGTGCTCGGCAGTTGCATGGGCAGTTCTGGCCCGGCCAGCTTCGATCCCGGCACCGGGCAACCCTATGCGATGGATTTCCCCGTCATCACCATCGCCGACATGGTGCGTGCACAGGCGATATTGCTCGACCATCTGGGCATCGAACGCCTCGCATGTGTGATCGGCGGATCGATGGGCGGGATGCAGGCGCTGACCTGGGCGTCGTTGTTTCCGGATCGGGTGCAGTCGGTGATCGTCATCGCCTCTACCGCGCGGCACAGCGCGCAGAATATCGCGTTCCACGAAGTCGGGCGGCAGGCGATCATGGCAGATCCGAACTGGCAGGGCGGCAACTATTACGGCTCGGTTGACCAACCCGATGCCGGCCTCGCCGTCGCGCGCATGGCGGCGCACATCACTTACCTGTCCGAAGAGGGTCTGACGCAGAAGTTTGGGCGGCAATTACAGGACCGCGAGACCAAGACCTTTGGCTTTGATGCCGATTTTCAGGTCGAAAGCTATTTGCGGCATCAGGGGCTGAGCTTTGTCGAGCGTTTCGATGCCAACAGTTATCTCTATATCACCCGAGCGATGGATTATTATGACTTGGCCGAAGAGCATGGCGGCATACTCGCCAAAGCCTTCCAGGGCACGCGCACCCGTTTCTGCCTGATCAGTTTTGACAGCGACTGGCTTTACCCGACGATCGAATCCAAACGCGTCGTCCAGGCACTCAACGCCGCCGGGGCAGCGGCCAGTTTTGTCGAACTCTCCAGCCCGTTCGGCCATGATGCTTTCTTGCTGGACGCGCCTGAAATGAACCGCATCGTCGACGGTTTCCTGAAAGCAGGCGGGCTATGATCGACCTTGGCAATGGCTACCAAATATCGACTGATCCGGAGGCGATGCAGCTGGAAGCAATTCATGCCTATCTGACGCGCAGTTATTGGTCGACCGGTATCCCC
>DASUDM010000291.1:0-7271 GCA_036275575.1 Sphingorhabdus sp.
AAGTTTCCGGGACGCTCGCTCTATGCCGTGAAAGCCAATCCTTCGCCGGCGTTGCTAGAAACGCTGTGGGAGGCTGGCATCACGCATTATGATGTAGCGTCGCTTGGCGAAGTGCGCCTCGTGCACAAATTCCTGCCTGATGCGAAACTGTGTTTCATGCATCCGGTGAAGTCGGAGCGCGCGATCGCGCAGGCCTATCACAACCATGGCGTGCGCACCTTCAGCCTCGACAGCCATGAAGAGCTCGACAAGATCGTACGTGCAACCGCAAAGGACGGCGTCGCGGCAACCGATCTCGAGCTTTGCGTGCGTATCCGTGTCTCTTCGGACCATGCAAAGCTCAGCCTCGCCTCAAAATTTGGTGCGGAGCCTGCCGAAGTAGCGGCCTTGCTCGTCGCCACCCGTCAGGTTGCAGACAGCCTCGGCATTGCCTTCCATGTTGGCAGCCAGGCTATGACACCTGTTGCCTATGCCGAAGCCATGGAAAAGGTCCGCGCCGCAATTGTCGAGGCATCGGTTACCGTTGACATTGTCGATGTAGGTGGCGGTTTCCCCTCGGTTTACCCGGGGATGGAACCGCCTGCACTCGAAGCCTATTTCGAAACGATCCATCGCTGTTTCGAAGATTTGCCGATCAGCTATTCCGCAGAGCTTTGGTGCGAGCCGGGCCGTGCGCTCTGCGCTGAATATGCTTCACTGCTCGTGCGCGTCGAAAAGCGCCGCGGCAACGAGCTATACATCAATGATGGTGCCTATGGCGCGCTGTTCGATGCAGCACATGTCGGCTGGCGTTTCCCGGTCGAAATGATGCGCGAAAGCGATGGCGCCGAAAATGGCGAATTCGCCTTCTACGGACCGACCTGCGACGATATGGATTATATGGCCGGTCCATTTGTGTTGCCCGCCGATATCGAAGCGGGAGACTATATCGAAGTTGGAATGCTCGGCGCCTATGGCTGTGCAATGCGGACTGAATTCAATGGCTTTGGCGAGACCGAAGATTTCACCGTCGAAGATGAACCGATGGCGAGCCTTTATGCGCGTGTTGCCGCCAACGACCTGGGCAATGTCCACCGCATCGGCAAACGATCCGCGCAATAAGTTGCATTTGACAATTTAATCACACTGAAGCACCCTCCCCGTCACCGAAAACGGGGAGGGTTTTCTTCATGGATACAACGATACTCGCACCTGCGGCCGTTCTTGTCGCATGGTCTTTGGTAATGCTCGGTTGGCTTGCGTTCGCGCGCTTTGGCAAGCTTGCAACATTGGGAAGCAAAGAGCCACCCGCACCAGGGCTACGCGGCCAGGATATTGATCCGATGCTTGGCACGGCGGCCTGGAAATCACACAATTATGCGCACCTCATGGAACAGCCCACCTTGTTCTATGCAACGGTTGTCATCCTGCACATCGTTCAGGCTGCCACGCCGCTGATGATCAAATTCGCATGGGCTTATGTCGCATTGCGCATCATCCATTCGGTGTATCAGGCAACTATCAACAAGGTCATGGTACGTTTTAGCATTTTCATGCTGTCGACCATTTGCCTAGTTGTGCTTGCAGTAAACGCCGTGATCGCAACGCTTTAACGAAAAGACGGGAGGAGAAACTATGGAACATGCCGAAATTCTGAAACCGGTCGCAGCGCTGGCCGGTTGGACCATGTTGATGTGGATATGGATGTATGCAACGCGCATCCCTGCCATCAACAAGCTGCCCAAAGATGCAACGCCAGGTGCCGATGTTGGCTGGACCGGTGCAAAACTCGAAGGATTGTTGCCGGGCAACATCCAGTGGAAAGCGCATAATTATAACCATCTGCATGAAGCGCCGACGGTATTTTATGCAGTGGCTTTATTACTAGCCATGATTGGCCAAGGCGACGGTCTCAACGCCACAATCGCTTGGGCCTATGTCGCCCTGCGTATCGCACACAGCCTGTGGCAGTCGCTCGTTAACAAGGTGGCTGTCCGCTTCCTGCTGTTTGCGCTTTCATCTTTGGCGCTAATGGCGCTGGTGCTCCACGCCATTTTGGCAGTTTTCCACTGACGAAATCGTTACTGGCGGGTGAACTCACCCGCCAGTTCGACATGCGTTGACCAACGGAATTGGCCGACCGGCCAGATACGCCGCAAAACATAACCCGCCGCAATCAATGTTTTTGCATCGCGGGCGAAACTTGATGGATTGCAGCTTACATAGGCAATCTTGGGCACATCCGACTTAGCCAGTTCAACGACTTGCTCGCGCGCACCGGCCCGCGGCGGATCGAGGATCACGGCGGCAAACCGATTGAGCTCAGCCGGGGTCAACGGCCGCCTGAACAGATCGCGATGCTCGGCGAAAAGCTGTAATTCCTTCTTCCCCGCTGCAGCTTTCATGGCAAACAGGGCGGCTCGCTCGGCTTCGGCGGCATAGACCTTGCGCCCATTAGCAACACCAAATGCAAAAGTTCCGAGCCCTGAGAACAGGTCAGCAACCAACTTTGCCTCGCTGACAACATCTTGAACGGCCAACGCCAGCGCCTGCTCGCCGTCTATAGTGGCCTGCAAGAACCCATAAGGCGGATAGGAAACCGCGATTCCGCCCAGCGTCACCGTGACCGGTTCGGGTTCCCAGTATGTTGTCGGGCCATAGCCATCGTCGACTGATAAGCGAGCTAGCCGGTTAGCAGTGGCAAATTCGGTCATTGCCTCGTGCGTTTCGAGGCCTTCAGGCGTCCAGTTTTCAATCAACATGTCGACGCCCTGATCGACCAGCGCCAATTTGATTTCGACATTGCGTTTGGGCCCGATACGCGGCGCCAGAAACGCCCTTAGCGGTTGGAGCAAAGCGAAGAGCTCCGGCGACATGATATCGCATTGCTGGAGGTCGACAATGCGATGGCTCTTTTCCGAACTGAAACCCAGCTGAAATTGCTTTCCCGCCCAGGCCGAGCGAACCGCAACGCGGCGGCGACTGTGCGGCGGTGAAACATGCACCGGCATGAATTCGGGCAATTCCAGATCCTGCGCCGTCAGCGCATGGACAATCCGATCCCGGATGAAGTCTTTAAGGACCTCATCGTCCAGATGCTGCAACTGGCAGCCACCGCAGAGCTGGAAATGCGGGCAAGGCGGTTCCGCATGGTGCGGACCGTGGATCAACCCACCGCCCGGATTCAACCTGTCACCCGGCGCAGCAAAGGGAACATGCCGCCCGTCGGCTGTTACCCCGTCTCCACGCGACGCAATGCGTATGATTTCACCTGTGTCGGTCACCAAAGCGCCTTGCCCGTGTGATGCCGACGAAGCAAGCTTTGTACTCGGCTATTTTTTCGCGCTCGATTTGATACTTGCGGGAAGGCGATAACTGTCATCGGCCGAGCTTACCTCGATCATTCCGCCACCAATGATCTCGATTGTCGTCTCGTCAAACCCGTCAGCAGGTGCCAGCCCGCGCCCGTCGGTCAGGATATTGAAACGGCGGAAACCACCATCGGGATGGCGCACAACCAGCATCTGCCCTTTTTCACCAGGCATCATTTCGGTGGTGCAGACGCGCTTGAACGATTTGGATCCCGCGAGCGCGCATTCGATCCGCTCTGCCGTACCGGCTTGGGCAGCCTGTTTGCCCTCTTGCTCCCCGCAGGAAGCAAGCGAGACAATGGCGACAAATGAAACTGCGGCAAGATTGCGTGGGCTCATAGCCGACCGGCTATAGCGTGACAGGCAAGCGCGCCCTAGTCCGTTAACCCTGCTTTTGATCAGTTGCGTGGTTTCGATCCCAATTGCGAGATGTCGCGGATTGCGCCGCGTGCGGCACTTGTCGTCATTGCAGCATAGGCCTTTAGCGCGACCGAAAGCTTCCTTGGACGTTCCTTGGCAGGCTGCCAACCTTTGGCATCCTGCGCCGCACGCCGCGCTGCCAGCACTTCGTCGCTAACTGCCAGATGGATGCTGCGATTGGGAATATCGATCTCGATACGATCGCCATTTTCGACAAGGCCGATGGTGCCCCCCTCGGCGGCTTCCGGAGACACATGGCCAATCGACAGCCCTGAAGTGCCGCCTGAAAAACGCCCGTCGGTCAGCAAGGCGCAGGCGGCACCCAACCCCTTCGACTTCAGATAACTGGTGGGGTAAAGCATTTCCTGCATCCCGGGGCCGCCCTTCGGCCCTTCATAGCGGATGACGACAACATCGCCCGCCTCGACCTGACCGGTCAGAATGGCGGTTACAGCTGCGTCTTGGCTCTCATAAACCTTTGCAGGGCCAGTGAATTTAAGGATCTTTTCATCGACGCCTGCCGTTTTCACAATGCAGCCATCTAGCGCGATGTTCCCGGTCAGAACTGCTAGGCCGCCATCCTTGGAAAAGGCATGTTGTGCCGAACGGATAACGCCGTTCTCACGGTCCAGGTCGAGCTCGGCCCAGCGGCGCGACTGGCTGAACGCAGTCTGCGTGGGTACACCACCGGGGGCCGCCTTGAAGAAAGTCTGCACATCCGGATCATTGGTGCGCGCGATATCCCATTTGTCGAGTGCATCACCCATCGTTTTGCTATGCACGGTCGGCAAATGGCGATGCAGAAGACCCGCCCGATCAAGTTCGCCCAAAATTGCCATGATGCCGCCCGCGCGATGGACGTCTTCCATATGCACATCGCTCTTCGCCGGCGCGACTTTCGAAAGGCATGGCACCTTGCGCGACAAACGGTCGATATCGGCCATCGTAAAATTGATGCCGCCTTCATAGGCAGCGGCCAACAAGTGCAGAACCGTGTTGGTCGAACCGCCCATGGCGATATCAAGGCTCATGGCGTTTTCAAAGGCCTCAAAGCTCGCGATATTGCGCGGCAGGACGCTCTCATCGTCTTCTTCATAATAGCGACGGCAGAGCTCGACTGCGAGGCGGCCTGCTTTCAGGAACAACTCTTTGCGATCGGCATGGGTCGCCAGCGTCGAACCGTTGCCGGGAAGCGAAAGCCCGAGTGCCTCGGTCAGGCAATTCATCGAGTTGGCCGTAAACATGCCGGAGCAGGAACCGCAGGTTGGGCAAGCCGAACGCTCGATGGTCGCCACTTCCTCGTCGGTATAACTCTCATCGGCCGCTGCAACCATTGCATCGACGAGGTCAAGCGCGACTTCTTTGCCTTTGAGTATGACTTTGCCGGCTTCCATGGGGCCGCCAGACACAAAAACCACCGGTATATTGATACGCAGCGCTGCCATCAGCATTCCGGGTGTGATCTTGTCGCAGTTGGAAATGCAGACCATCGCGTCGGCGCAATGGGCGTTGACCATATACTCGACGCTGTCGGCAATCAGATCCCGGCTTGGCAGCGAGTAGAGCATTCCGTCATGGCCCATCGCAATCCCGTCATCGACCGCAATGGTGTTGAATTCTTTTGCAACGCCTCCAGACGCCTCGATTTCGCGCGCGACCATCTGGCCCAGATCCTTCAAATGCACATGGCCGGGAACGAACTGGGTGAAACTGTTCACCACCGCGACAATCGGTTTACCGAAATCGCTGTCCTTCATGCCCGTTGCACGCCACAAACCGCGCGCGCCTGCCATATTGCGGCCGTGGGTAGTAGTACGTGAACGAAGGACTGGCATCGGGAGACTCCTGTAATTTTATTTCGCCAATTTGGCTTTTGATGCGCCTTACAGTGCTAATCGCGCAGTTTCAACGCCACTTCATTGCAAATTCGCACAAGCCGCTCCGCCCAAACAGCCTGCCCCGCTTCATTGCCGATCTGATCCTGGCGGATTTCAATTCCCAGATACGGCCTGCAATATGCCTCGGCATGGCGGTTCATCGTCGCATTCAGCAATTTACCCGAATAAGGTTGCTGGTCACCGACGCATAATCCTTCAGCAGTCAGCAGCGGTAGGGCATAGCGCGCGGCGCGATCATCTTCATTATAGAGCACGCCGACATGCCATGGTCGCTGCTGTTCCGGATGGCTTTCAAGTTGCGGGGTGAAACTGTGCAATGAAAGGATCAAGGATGGAGGGTGCTGCTCAAGCAATTCTGCCAGCTTGGAATGATACGGCCGAAAGAAGCGATCGAGGCGCTGTTCATGGCCTGCATGATCGATGGCATTTCCGGGGATGGCATGGCCGTCGCTCGCGATCGGGATGGCGGCAGGCTGGTGCTCCTCCCGGTTGAAATCACAGACAAGACGGCTGACATTGCCGAGAAACGCCGATATTCCATCATATTCCGCCATTTTGCAGGCCACTTCAGCCACACCGATGTCGATGGCGATATGTTGATCAAGCAAGGCGCTATCGATTCCCAGATCGATATCTTCGGGGACACGGTTTGACGCGTGATCGCTAACGATCAGGATACTGCCGGCTCGCGGTGTACCGATGATCCGCCAGGCTTCATGTTCGGTCACCGCAACTGCCCCTTCATTGTCCACCAATTGGCCGGAATCGACAGCTGCGCGGCATCGCGCGCTTCACCGGTTTCATACAGCGCGAAACATGTCGCACCAGATCCTGACATGCGGGCCAGCAAAGGATTGCTCGCCTGTAGAATAGCCAAAACCGAACCAATTTCAGGGCAAAGGTGGATTGCCGGGGCTTCAAGGTCGTTTCGTCCCGAAAGAGCGATTTCGCGGACGCTACCATCCGGCAACGCCCCTCGATCAATGCCATCCCACGCTTTGAAGACCGGTCCAGTCGAAAGCGGAATGCGCGGATTGACGAGCAAGACCGGGGCCCCTTGCAAGTCATCATGAACAGGCATTTCGAGTTCCCAGCCAAGGCCTTTGCCGATACGCGTTTCACTGACGATGCATGCCCCGACATCCGCCCCCAGATGCCGCGTCGCAAGGACCAGTTCCTTCGTATCGCCGTTGTGGACGAAATGGCGATCAAGCAAACGGATCATCGCACCTGCATCGGCTGAACCACCACCAATGCCTGCGGCTACCGGAAGCCGCTTTTCCAACGCTACGTCGAGAGGCGGAATTTGCTCCCGACCCGGCCAGACCATGCTGCGCATATTGTCTAGGGCCTGCAGCACCAGATTGTCGGCTCCACTCGAGAGTCCCTCCCCAAATTCGCCGCTAATTGCCAGTTTATCCTCATCGGCAATCTCGACGCTCAGTTCATCACCGGCATCGATAAAGGCAAACAGGGTCTCAAGCTCGTGATAGCCATCCTCGCGCCGCTTGCGAACATGCAGCGCAAGATTGATCTTGGCATAAGCGGTTTCGCGCATTGGCATCGGTTCAGGGGGCAGCCGTCTCTTTGGTCCAGCCAAAGT
>DASUDM010000292.1:0-9279 GCA_036275575.1 Sphingorhabdus sp.
TCATGTGCAATACCGGCTTGCCGCCATGGCTCATCAGCGCGAGGAAACTTTCGGTCAGGCCATCGGCCACCTCATTGTCGATCACCGGGCCCATGAATGGCGGGGGTTCGCTGTGCGGATCGCCGACCAGCAGCCGCTCGGCGAGTTTCTTGAGTTCGGGAATCAGCGTGTCGTAGAGGCTGTCCTTGATGATCAGGCGCCGCGCCGCGGTGCACCTTTGCCCGGCCGATAGAAACGCCGATTGCGCGATCAGGACGGCGGCGCTGTGAATCTCTGCGGTGTCCCATGCGATGATCGGGTTGTTGCCCCCCATTTCGAGCGCGAGGATCTTGTCCGGCCGGTTGGCAAACTGCCGGTTGAGCGCGATGCCGGTGGGTGCAGAGCCGGTGAAGAGCAAGCCGTCTATGCCCTCGTGCGACGAGAGCGCCTTGCCCGTTTCAGCCCCGCCCTGCACAATGTTGATGACGCCTTCAGCGATTCCGGCCTTGCGATAGAGATCGTACAGGAAGGCCCCGACCGCCGGGGTTTTCTCCGACGGTTTGAAGACCACGGCGTTGCCGGCGATCAGCGCGGGGATGATGTGGCCATTGGGCAGGTGCGCAGGGAAGTTGTACGGCCCCAGCACCGCGAGCACGCCATGCGGCTTGTGGCGCACGGCATTGCGCGTACCCGGCTTGCCGTCAAAGCGGCGCTGCGGTGTTCTGTCTGCATAGGCCTTGATCGAGATATCGACCTTGTTGATCACCGACTCGACCTCGGTACGCGCCTCCCAGAGCGGCTTTCCGGTCTCGCGCGCGATCAGGTCGGCAAATGTTTCCAGCTCCGCCCGGGCGCGGTTGGCGAAATTGCGGACATGCTCCAGCCGAGTGCCCAGCGGCGCCGATGCCCACAAGGCCCATGCCCCACGCGCTGCGGAAACCGCAGCGTCGACATTACCCTGCCTGCCGCGCCACAATTCGGCGCCCGTTGCCGGTTCGTATGAAATCAGTTCACTCAAGGCGCGAATGCCCTATCGGGACCCCTGCTGGCTGTTTACCATATTTGACCGCAGGATACTTTAATTCAAGTAAATATGCCGAGCGCCGATGTGTAAATTCATGTAGCCCGCAAAGCGCCGCCAAACCGCCGGATTTCATCGACTTTCGCATATAGCGGGCTCCAGTCGTCACGCTCCGCAATCGCCGCCCAGATGCTTTCGACCTCATCGATCAGCATCGAACATGGTTTATGCGCTTGCCAGTCATCGCTGCTGGCCGGGGCGGCATAATCTTTCAGCACGTCGGCAAAGGCGGTGTAGCGCTCGCCCTGGTAAAGACCGTCCGGCACAGTGCCGAAACGATGCGCGTGGAAGAAATCGGCGATCGGAATCTGCGCCTCTATCATCGCGCGTTCCGACGCTTCGACCAGCGCGCGATCATTTTCCTCTCCGCGCGAAGAGACGCCCAACCGCCACAGGAAACGGCGGATGAGGGCGGACTGGAATAATGCCGGATATCCCTCCAGCGCCTCAACCAGGGGCGGGGAATCGCAGATCAGCCGCAGCGAAATCGCGAGTTGTGCGAGGTTCCAGTGCATCGCTTCGGGTTGCCGGCCAAAGGCATAGAGCCCGTTCTGATCGAAATAGGCGGCGGTAAAGGCCGGGTTCCATGTC
Source organism: Sphingorhabdus sp. (assembly GCA_036275575.1). Taxonomy (GTDB): domain Bacteria; phylum Pseudomonadota; class Alphaproteobacteria; order Sphingomonadales; family Sphingomonadaceae; genus Sphingorhabdus_B. The sequence goes on from DASUDM010000292.1 coordinate 1,652, forward strand.
GGGTTGAACCGCCATGGGCCATAGTCAAAGCTCTCGCCGGTCACGTTGATATTGTCGCTGTTGAGCACGCCATGAACAAAGCCTGCTACCATGAAGGCAGCCGCTTGGTCGGCGATCCTCGGTACCGCCAGTCGCATCAACTGCGCGGCTGGATTTTCTTCGGGTTCCACATCATACAAATTGCGCAGCACATAATCGACCAGTGCGTGCATCCGCTCCGCATCATCCTCATAGGCGATGCGCTGGAATGTACCGATGCGGATATGGCTATGGTTCAGCCGGACCAGCACTGCGGAGCGTGTCGGCGAAGGTTCGTCGTTGCGCTGCAATTCCTCGCCCGTTTCGATCACCGAAAAAGTTTTGGAGGTTTCAACTCCCAAGGCTTCGAGCATTTCGGTCGCAAGAATTTCGCGTACTGCCCCCTTCAATGTCAGCCGCCCGTCACCCTGGCGGCTATAAGGTGTGGTTCCGGAACCTTTGGTACCCAGATCGAGCAACCGCCCAAGATGGTCGCGCAACTGGGCAAAAAGGAAACCGCGTCCGTCGCCGATTTCGGGGTTGTACACACGGAACTGATGCCCATGGTATCGCAACGCCAGCGGCTGTGGCAGGTTTTCGGGTAAGGGCTGGAAGTGGCCGAAATGCTCGATCCACTCCGCATCGCTAAGCTTGTCGAGCCCCACGGTCGCCGCCCAGCGATCGTTGCGAAACCGCAATATCGTTTTCGGGAACTCGGCGGCACGAACCGGATCACCAATTTTGTCGCCAAGGCTGGTGATTTTTGGATCAGCGCGGTAGGGGGCGGGGGAGGGATTCACATTCATCGCCCGCAATCTCTGGGGAAACAGGGCAGGAAAGGCAAGCATGGCTGATTTCGAAGACGCTTATTGGTCGTCGAATGATGATTTGCGATTGCATTACCGCGATTATCCGGGGCCTGCGTCGCGCGCTCCTGTGATTTGCATGCCGGGTTTGACGCGCAACGCGCGCGATTTCGAACCCGTGGCTGCGTTATTGGGCGGAAAGCGCCGCATGCTGGCAATCGACTTTCGCGGACGCGGCGAAAGTGCCTATGCCAAGGACCCGATGACCTATCTGCCGGTCACCTACGCACAGGATATGGATATCCTGCTGCAGGAATTGGACCTGAAGAAATTCGTCCTGTGCGGCACCTCGCTCGGTGGAATCGTATCGATGCTGCTCGCGCCGCAATGGAAGGACAAGCTCGCGGGCGTGATCCTCAACGATGTTGGCCCGGAAATCGGCAAGGCGGGGGCTGAACGGATACGATCCTACGTAGGGCAGGGGCGCAGTTTTGAAACCTGGATGCACGCCGCTCGCGCAATGGCAGAGGCGCAAGGCGATATCTATCCCGAATACCGGCTGGAAGAATGGCTGCGCTTTGCCAAGCGCACCTGCAAGCTGGCCTCCAGCGGGCGTATCGTCTTTGATTATGACATGAAGATATCGGAGCCGTTCAAGCTGCCCGGCGGCGAAGCCGGGGTTGACCTCTGGCCCCTGTTCAACCTGCTGGAAGACGTACCCATGCTCATCCTGCGCGGGGAGAAATCGGATATCCTTGAAAAAGCGACCGCTACCAGGATGACGAAGAAGGCGAAGCAGGCAACATTGGTGACCGTTAAGGGTATTGGCCACGCCCCGTCACTCGACGAGCCCGAGGCGCAAAAGGCGATTGCGGCGTTTCTGGCAGGAGTGCGGTGAGGCTTTATCCGGGCCAATTTCATTTCACCGGCACCCCGCACTTGATGCAGTGTTAATGTCATCTCCCTTTTTGATAAACCACTGTCCTACATCCCTGCGATCATGCTCCAGTCAGCGAATGACCGAATCAACTACTCCCATCCTCCTCGCCGACGACGAAAGCCTCGCCTTTCCCGCCGTCCCGCAACAACGTAATCGGCATAATGGCTGGACGCCGCCGCAACAGGCGCGGTTCATTCTGGCGTTGGCGGCGATGGGGTCGGTGAGCGCTGCTGCGAAGGCTGTGGGGATGAGTCGGAAGTCGGCTTATGACTTGCTCGATCGGCCGGGGGCAGAGGGATTTGCACGCAGTTGGGCGCGCGCACTGGAATCGGGGCGGCAGCGGATGTTCGATGTCGCGATGGAACGCGCGATCAATGGCGTAACCACTATCCACGTCCGGCGCGGCGGATCGGTGAGCGTCAAAGGCGGTGCGGATATGCGTCTGGTACATGCTGCGCTACGCAGCGAGGATAAGCTGGACGGATGGCAATCCTAAAGTGACAAAGGTGACAAACTGCCCCCCACTTCCCGGTAAATTATGTCACCTTATCCACCCGCTTCACGAAAATAGCGACTTTTGCTGATCGCTGATTTATGGACCCTCGCGATATGAAACCTGTTCGCATTCTCCATCTTTTCAGCAGCTTCGACCTTGGCGGCAAGGAGGCGCGCGCGGTGCGGCTGATGAACCATTTCGGCGGCAAGGCGACGCATACCGTGTTGAGCGCGGTGCCCGATGCGTTGGGCGCGCGTGACGCGATTGACCGCAAGATCGAGGTGGCCTTTCCAGGCGAAGCCGCGCCGGCACTGCATGGTCGGCCGGGCATGGGGCGCTATCGCAAACTTGCCCAGTACATGAAGAAATTCCACCTCGTACTCAGCTACAATTGGGGCGCGATGGACGGGGTGATGGCGCGCACATTGCTCGGCGCGAGCATGGGCTTGCCGCCTTTGATCCACCATGAGGATGGCTTCAACGAAGACGAATGGGAAAAGCTGAGCTGGAAACGCAACTGGTTTCGCACCATTGCCTTGCAGCGCGCAGCGGCACTGGTGGTGCCGTCGCTGTCACTCGAAAAGATCGCCAAGCAGGTCTGGCATCAGCCGGTCGAGAAAGTGTACCGCTTTCCCAATGGCGTTGACGTGCGCCGTTACGAGAAAAAGCCGCAACGCGGGTCCTTCCCCGGCTTTGTCAAACGCGATGGCGACATCATCGTCGGAACGGTTGCAGGGCTGCGCGCGGTGAAAAACCTGCCGCGGCTGGTGCGCGCGGTGGCGGCAGCAGGCCCCAATTTCAGGCTGGCCATTGCTGGGGAGGGGCCGGAGCGTGAGGCCATATTGGCGGAGGCGCAGCGGGTCGGGATGACCGACCGGTTGATGATGCCGGGGTTCCTTAAAGACCCCGCCCGCTTTATCGGTCTGTTCGATATTTTCGCGCTCTCGTCCGACAGCGAGCAATATCCGATTTCGCTGGTCGAGGCGATGGCGGCGGCACGCCCCGTCGTCGCAACCAATGTCGGCGATGTGGCGGCGATGGTATCGCGGGAAAACCGGCGCTTCATCGTTGGTCGCGACGATGAAGCGGGCTTTGCTGCTGCGTTGCGTGAAATTGGTGGCAATATGGAACTGCGCATCGAATTGGCGCACGCCAATTATGCGCGGGCACTGGCTGAATATGGCGAAGCCGAAATGTTGGCGCGATATCAGCAGCTTTATGGAGCCACGATGCGGCGCGCCGATTTTGCGCGACAAGATTGAGGCAATCGGCTAGCGAATCTGCCATTGGGGAAGGCGCGCCAAGAGCGCATATTGTTAGGGGTTGGAATTACGTGTTCAAGGGTCTGAAGCCCATCATCTATGGCGGTCGCGAAGTTTGGCCGCTGGTCGAGGGTGGCAAAGGTGTAGCGGTTACAAATCACGCAAGTTCGGGAGCATGGGCAGCGGCCGGCGGTATCGGCACCGTCTCTGCCGTCAACGCCGACAGCTATGACGATAATGGTGATGTCATCCCCCAGGTTTTCACCGGCCGTACCCGTGCCGAGCGCCATGAAGAACTTGTCGAATATGGCATTCGCGGCGGCATTGCGCAGGTGAAGCGCGCCTATGATATTGCCGGGCCTGGTGGAGCGATCAACATAAACGTGCTGTGGGAAATGGGCGGCGCCCAGCGCATCCTGCACGGCGTGCTCGAAAAGACCAAGGGCTTGGTCACCGGCGTTACCTGCGGCGCGGGCATGCCCTACAAGCTCTCAGAAATTGCTGCGCAATATGGCGTATATTACCTGCCGATTATCAGCTCTGCCCGTGCCTTCCGCGCGCTCTGGAAACGCGCTTACAGCAAGGTGCCCGAATGGCTGGGCGCGGTTGTCTATGAAGATCCCTGGCTGGCTGGCGGGCATAACGGCCTTTCCAATGCCGAAGACCCCACCAAGCCCGAAGATCCCTATCCGCGCGTAAAGGCGCTTCGCGCCACGATGCGCGAAGAAGGCATTCCCGATGAACTGCCGATCGTGATGGCTGGCGGCGTCTGGTATTTGCGCGACTGGGAAAACTGGATCGATAATCCAGAACTCGGGCAGATCGCCTTCCAATATGGAACCCGGCCGCTTTTGACGCAGGAAAGCCCGATTCCGCAGGCCTGGAAAGACCATCTCACCAAGATTCCCGAAGGCGGCGTTTTGCTGCACAAATTCTCGCCCACCGGTTTCTATTCGAGTGCGGTGATCAACCCCTTCCTGCGCGAATTGCAGGCGCGATCGGAACGGCAGATTCCCTATTCGACGGAGCAGGCGGGCGATCATACCGCGACGCTCGATGTCGGAGTGCGTGGCAAGAATTTCTGGGTGACGCCGCACGACCTGCAGCGCGCGCGCGAATGGGATGCCCGTGGTTTCACCATGGCATTGAAAACGCCGGATAACACGCTGGTGTTTGTCAAACCCGATGAGGGCGCTGTGATCCGCAAAGACCAGGCAGACTGCATGGGTTGCCTCTCGCACTGCGGTTTTTCGTCATGGAAAGACCATGACAACAACTCGACCGGGCGCCTCGCCGATCCGCGCAGTTTCTGCATCCAGAAGGCGCTCCAGAATATCGCACATGGCGAGCCGATCGATGAAAACCTGATGTTTGCAGGCCATTCGGCCTATGAATTCGGGCGCGATCCCTTTTATTCCAACGGCTTCGTTCCGACGGTAAAGCAACTGATTGATCGCATCCTCACGGGCGATTGATCGCGCGTTTTACATTTACCAATCGTTGACCTTGTTCCCCTAGACTGAAGTCACATGGGGAACAGGGAATGGGCTTAGCAACATCTGCCTACCGCAAGGTCGCACCGGCGAAACTCGATCAGCGCGGCGCTGTTCGCCATCCGGTAGTCATCAAGCGCGCCAGCGTACGCGGTCATGGCCGCCAACCGCTCGAAGCGGTGCTTGACGACCTTTCGGTTTATGGTTGCAGGGTCGCGGTTGACGACATGTTCAAGGCCGGAGAACGGCTTTGGCTGCGCTTTGCCGGGGGCAAGGCCATCGGTGCGAACGCGGTTTGGTGCGAAGATGGCAAGCTCGGTTGCCGCTTCGATGAGCCGCTCGACCGTGACCTGTTCCGCTCTCTGACGCTGGTGTTTGACTGAGCGTCGTCGCGCTCAGTCCATATCCCACGCGCGCTCGCCATGGCTTGAAATATCAAGCCCGTCCCGCTCCTGATCCTCGCTGACCCGCATCGGAATCACCATCGACACCATGTAGCCAACGATCAGCGTGACAACCGCGGAATACACGCCAACGATGCCCACGCCCTTGATCTGCGCCCACAACTGGCTGCCCATCGTCATGCCTTCAGCATAGCCGTTCCCGCCAAATATCGGCGATACCAAGACCGCGAGGAGGATCGATCCCATGATGCCGCCCACGCCGTGCACGGCAAACACATCCAGCGAGTCATCGATCTGCAATTTGCCTTTGACCAAATGCACGGCGTAGAAGCAGACCAGACCGGCGAGAATGCCGAGAATGATGGCGCCCAACGGCCCGACTGAACCGGACGCTGGCGTAATCGTTGCCAATCCGGCGATCGCGCCGGTGGCAAATCCCACTGCGGTAGCCTTGCCGACCTTTATCTTTTCCAGCAGCATCCAGACCAATGCCGCGACTGATGCCGCGAGATGGGTGACAATGATCGCCGTTGCTGCCCCATCGTCGCTCGCTGCCAGCGCCGAACCGCCATTGAATCCGAACCAGCCGACCCAAAGCAGTCCAGCGCCTGCGACGGTGAGTGCCGGGCTATGCGGCAACATCAGAGTGCGCGGAAAGCCGATGCGCTTGCCAAGCATCAGTGCGATCACGAGAGCGGAAACACCGGCTGTGGTATGCACCACGATGCCGCCCGCAAAATCGATGACACCCTGGCTAGCAAGGAAGCCATTGCCCCACACCCAGCGTGCCACCGGCACATAAACGAGCAGGCTCCAAAGCGCGCTGAATGCCACAACCCAACCAAAGCGCGCCCGTTCAACCCATGCACCCACAATGAGCGCGGGTGTGATGATCGCGAAAGTCATCTGGAACAGGCCAAAAACCAATTCGCCAATCGACTGGCCATCGCGCATGGCGAACATGTTGGAGAACATCATATTTTGCAGGTTACCGATAACCGCACCGTCCGATGCCGAGAAAGCGAGGCTGTAGCCGGCAACGATCCAAATCACTGATGTAACGGCTGCAATTGCGCCACATTGGATCAGCACCGAGAGAAAGTTCTTCGTTCGAACCAAGCCACCATAGAACAAGGCGAGGCCTGGCAATGTCATCAGCAAAACCAGGGCGGACGCGGTCAGAATCCAAGCAGTATCGCCGCTGTCTGGCACCGCTTCGGCGACAACCTCTTGCGCGAAACCGGGGGCAGCGAGCAGGATTGTGCCCAAAAATGCAGCAAATTTCAACGAATGGCGCATCGCCAGCCTCCCCCAATTGTCAATATTTTGGGCAGGTCTGTAAGCGAGCGATTATTGCCCCGCAATTGCTAATTGCGTGACGGCTTAGCTTTTCGACAGGAAATTACGCCCAGCCTTCGAGCACCTGGTCGGGGGGGCGATGGCCATCGGAGAAGATACGGATATTTGCGATCACCTTTTCACCCGAAGCCTCGCGCCCTTCATATGTGGCGCTACCCAGATGCGGCAGGAGCACCACATTGGGAATGGCCAGAAACCGCGGGTCGATCGCGGGCTCATGGTTATAAACGTCCAATCCGGCCCCTGCGATCCGGCCACGCGTCAAGGCTTCGATAAGCGCATCTTCGTCAACAAGTTCGCCGCGAGAGCTGTTGATGAGATAAGCATCGCGCTTCATCAGGCCAATGCGCTCCCGGCTCATCAGCTTGTTGGTCTCGGCCGTCAATGGACAATGCAATGTTATGATATCGCTTTTGGCGATTAGACGATCGAGGTCGGGCTCAAATGTCACGCCCAATTCTTCTTCGACGCTGGCGGGCAGACGCTGGCGCTTGTTGTAGATGATGTTCAATCCGAATGCCCGGGCTCGCAACGCCACGGCTTCGCCAATCCGGCCAAAGCCGATAATGCCCAAGGTCTTTCCGCCGATCCTGTGACCCAGCATCCCCGTCGGCGTCCAGCCCTTCCATTCGCCCGAACGCATCAGGCGGTGTCCTTCACCCAAACGCCGCGGCACATTCAAGATCAGCGCCATTGTAAGATCGGCGGTATCGTCGGTGAATACGCCCGGCGTGTTGGTGACAAGGATGCCTTTCGATTTCGCTGCGGCCAGATCGATATGGTTCACACCTGCACCAAAATTGGCAAACATCTTGAGTGAAGCGGGTGCGCGCGCGATCAATTCCGCATC
>DASUDM010000293.1:0-3321 GCA_036275575.1 Sphingorhabdus sp.
GCTTTCCTTCGCGTGACGGCATTTGAATGCAACGTCACAGGAAGGACATTACTATGCACCTATTAAGACTGACTGCAGCCGCACTGGCGATCCTGCCGTTTGGCGCACAAGCCCAAACCACAGCCGAAACCGAAGAACCTATCGAAGACGATAGCGGGTGCTGCAGCTTTTACTCTGAAAGGTTGCCATCTCGCGACCTGATCGTCGTCACAGCGACTGGCACAGAGTTGCTATCCCAAAAGAGCGGATATTCGGTTTCGAATATCGGCATAGACGAGATCGAACTGCGCCAGCCTTCCACACTTTCGGACTTACTGGCCACGCTACCCGGCGTGACTGTATCCAACACCGGGCCAATTGGCGGCTTTTCCGCGGTTCGCATTCGTGGCGCCGAAGGCGAGCAGACGCTGACTTTGATCGACGGGGTGCGGGTGAACGACCCCTCCTCGCCCGGCGGCGGTTTTGATTTCGGTAATTTGCTGATCGGCAATATCGACAGGATTGAAGTGCTGCGCGGGCCAAATTCGGTGCCATGGGGCAGCCAGGCCATTGGCGGTGTGGTGAATATCATCACGGCTCGCCCCGGATCAGCCAACAACCGTGCGCTCCGCGCCGAATATGGCAGCAACAACCGCGCCAATCTGGTCGGCCAATATGGGATCTCCGGCGACCGGATTTCAGCTAGCCTTGGCGGTGGTTTTTTCCGCGACGACGGGATTTCCGCAGCAGCGAATGGCAGTGAAGATGACGGCTATAAGCAATATGCCGCCAATGGATCTCTCGAGGTCAAACTCAGCGACACTGTGAGCATAGATCTGCGCGGCTATTATGCGCACAGCCGCGCGGAACTGGATGGATTTCCGCCTCCCTTTTATAGCCTTTCCGACACGCCCGAATATTCAACCGGTCAGCAGGTGATCGGCTATGCCGGCATCAATGCAGAACTTGGCCAGTTGAAGAACCGGATCGCCTTTACCGTCAACGACATCAACCGCGATAACTTTGCAGCGCCGGGAACCGCAGCCCCTGACTTTCTGTCGCGTGGTCGGACCGAACGGTTCGAGTATCAGGGCGATTGGCAACTCGCCGAGCCATTACGCGCGGTTTTTGGCATCGAATATGAGCGGTCGAGATTCACTGACGGATTCGCTCCAGCAAAAACCCGGCATTCCGGTGCATTTGCGCAAGCGATCATCGATCCGACCGATGCGTTGACTATCACTATGGGCGCCCGTGTCGACGACCATAAAAGTTTTGGCACGAAGGCGACGTTCAGCGCGAACGCCGCATGGCGACCTTCAGCCCAAACGGTTGTCCGTGCGGCCTATGGCGAGGGCTTCAAGGCACCAACCCTGTATCAGCTTTTCAGCTTTTACGGAGATCCCGGGCTTCAGCCCGAAGTCGCCAAAAGCTACGAATTGGGTTTTGAGCAAGGCGTGCTCGATGGCCAATTGCGTTTCGGTGCCACGGCATTCCGACGCCGCACGCAGAACATGATCGATTTCGATCTGTTCTTCTTCCGTTACAACAATATCATTCGGTCGCGTGCGAAGGGGATTGAGACCTTTGTCGAAATGCGCCCCGGCGACCAACTGAGCGTACGTGCGAACTACAGCTATGTCGATTCCGAGAAGCGCGAAGATGGAGCCGTAGATTTTGTCCGCCATCTGCGCCGTCCGGTGCACAGCCTGAATGCCAGCATCGATTGGCAAGCATCTGGAAAGTTGAAACTGGGCGCTGATCTGCGCCTTGCCAGCGATAGCCGTGATGGTTTTGGCGGTTCGGTGCGGATGGATGGCTATGCCTTGGTCGGCGTTCGGGCTGGGTATGAAATCAGCGACGCGATAGAGCTTTATGGCCGCGTCGAGAACCTGTTCGACACTGAATACCAGACAGTCGCCGGTTACAAAGCCTATGGCCGCAACGCGCATTTCGGCCTTCGGGCAAAATTTTAGGGAATTGACGGTGCGGCAAAGCCCGCTACCGTCGGATACAAGTGGAAGGGAATTTTATCATGGCAAATGAACTGCTGAACCCCAAGGCCGCAGCATGGCCCGCAACATTGGCAGGCGCCACCGTGCTTGGCAGCCTGGCTTTGGCATGCATTTTTCCTTTTGCAGCCATTGCGGCACTTGCTGCACTCACTTTGGATCGCCGCAGCGGGATTGCCCTTGTTGGCGCAGTCTGGGCAGCCAATCAGGCTGTCGGTTTCCTGCTAATGAGCTTTCCCTGGGATGCGCAGGCCGTCGGCCATGGCATCGCCATCCTCGCCGCGACACTAGCCGGATTTGGCGTTGCCCGTTTCGTGGCTGACAAGATTGACGGCAGCGCCCTGCGCAGCGTCGCCGCGCTCGTCTCGGCATTTGTTGTCTACGAGGTCCTGCTTCGCGCTTACGCCCAGTTTGGCGGCGGGGCGGAAAACTTCTCGGCGGAAATCGTCACCGGTGTCGCAATCAACGATGCGATGTGGTTCGTCGGGCTGCTCGCACTGCGTTGGGTAATCGGCCAGGCGACGGGCGAAAAAGCCTTGCTCAGCGTCGCCCGCTGAATTTCCAATCCTGAATAAATTCCCACGGGCCGCCGCGATAATAATGCGCGGCGAGCCCGTTTATTTCAATCGGGCGCGGCTCGAAATCCGATAGCAATTCGGCGAACAGAGCCTTTGCGACAGCCGGCTCCACCTTGTTTTGTACCGTGATATGCAGGCGCGGTTTTGCCTGATCCTGCGGGGTCAAAAGGCCTTGCAGATCACTCGCCAATTCCTCGCGCATCATCAGCAATTCGGGGCAATCGATCCGATATGCAACGCCCCTTCCTAAGAACATGACATCGCTCAGCCGCGCCGCGGGGGCTGCATTCTCGCGTGCCAATGCAGCCAATCGCGTCCTGATCTCCGGCCAGTGCATCGGCGGGAGGTGGTGGAACAATGTTATATGGGCGGAAAGAAAATTCCGTTCGGGCGGAAAGTGCGCCTGCCGCATCCGATTGGCCCATGACTGGTCGGCACTGCCCATGGATGCCGTGATGATGATAGGCGCTGTATCCATTCGATACGCCTAGGGCCCTGGCCGTTTTGCAGCAAGTGCATCCATTGGGGGGATCACCGGAGCGCCGCGGGATTTGGAGGGGGTTTCAGCTGGCTGCTCCGGTGATGCTCGCGCCCTAGGCCCACCCCAACACAATCGGAAACAAACTATGTCGCATTCACTAATCGACTGCACCACTCGTAATCCGGCTTGCGGCGGCCAGCTTTGCTGACTTAAGTGTCAGTTGAGGGAGAGAAAATATGCGATTGATTCCGTTGTTACTGCTGGGCGCAGC